>JAJZMO010000168.1 GCA_021798235.1 Acidobacteriota bacterium
CACTTAGCTCACCTGTAAGCTGTTCCTCCTGCAAGACCCGGCCGCCTGGTGCGGACCCCGCTACTATACCTCCTGGAACCCATCCTTTACGCCTCTGGAAAAGAAAGGCCCGCTGGAAAGCGGGCCTGCTGTTTTCTGCCTTCACCACCCTCTCCAATCCGGCTGCCTCCTTCTCGGCCTCGGCCTCCCGATAAAATGAAATCGTGCCGAAACAAGCCGCAAACTTCTCACCCTCCAGCCCCGCAGCCATTCAGGCCATTGACGACCTGCTCTCCAACGTCGGCCTCGAACATGGCCGCCGCAAGCTCGGCCGCGCCGGCATCCATCGCCAGGCCAAATACGCGCGCTCCCGCGGCCCTGAACTCGAAATCCCCACGCAGCCCCAGCCATCCGTTGCGAAATCAAAGCTCTCCGTCGTCCAGATCCCCGACTGGTCCCGCTACCCGTGGCTCCAGCACGGCTTCAGCACACGCACCGGCGGCGTCACAAAAATCTACCGCCCCGGCCAGCGCTCCGGCGAGCTCAACCTCGGCTTCACCCCCTCGGACACACAGGAAAACGTCCTCGAAAACCGCCGCCGCTTCCTCCAGGCCGTCACCGGCAATCCCGATGCACCCCTCGTCACCCTCCGCCAGATCCACTCCAGCCTCACCCGCAAAATCACCACCCCCGCCGACGCCGGCGTCCTCCATAGCGGCGACGGCCTCATGACCGGCCGCCCCGGCATCCTCCTTGGCATCCTGACCGCCGACTGCATTCCCGTCATGGTTGCCGACACCCGTCGCAAAGCCGTCGCCATTTTCCACGCCGGCTGGCGCGGCACCCTCAAGCGCATCGTCGAGGGTGGCATTGGCCGCATGCGCCTCGAATTCGGCAGCCGGCCCGAAGACCTCGTCGCCGCCGTCGGACCCGGCATCGCACAGTGCTGCTACTCCGTCGGAGAAGAAGTCCGCGCCGAATTCACTTCCCAGTTCGCCTACGCCAACGACCTCTTCTGCGAGGTCTACGACTCCGACCCCGTCCGCGAGAAATACCCGCTTCTCTTTCTCACCGCGCGCGCCCCCGGCCACAGCCCCATCGGTCCCAGCCTCCACCTCGATCTCTTCGAGGCCAACCGCCGCCAGCTCCTCGACGCCGGACTCTGCCCCGAAGCCATCCACGTCCTTGGCCATTGCACCAGTTGCCAGACCAATCGCTACTTCTCGCACCGCGCCGAACACGGCTTCGCGGGCCGCATGCTCTCGGTCATCGGAATCCGCGCAAAATAAAGAGGCGCGCCACCCAGGCGCACCTCACTCCCGCGAACGAAATCTCCGTCCGCCAATCTCTCGCATCGGAGACGCTCTAGCATTTTCACTGAGGATGTAGGGGAGAACAAGGAAGTTGGCGTGGACGTTACACCAAAGAACGGCCACACCGGATCGATCCAGGACGCCTCATGGCATCAGCGAAGATGCTTTAAGTCGTAGATTCCGCCGCGTGCGGCGCGGACGTCCCAGGCTTGCTTTCAGCCTTGGCGGCTGCTTCGCCGGGATTCACCAGGTCGCGCAATTCCTTGCTCGGCTTGAAGTACGGCACTTTCTTGGCCGGCACTTCCACCTTCGCCCCCGTCTTCGGATTGCGCCCGATGCGCGGGTTCCGCTGCCGTACGCGGAAGCTGCCAAATCCGCGAATCTCGATCTTATCCCCTGATTTCAACGCGGCAATCACCGAGTCGAAGATCGTATCGACGATCACCTCGCCATCACGGCGGGTGAGTTCTCCGCTTCTGGTTAGTTCTTCAACTAGATCTGCCTTTGTCATGTTCGGCTTCGCTCCGGAAGTTTCTTCCACCTTGTAACCATAGTAGATGCAACAAATTTCTGCACCTCAACCCTATTTTTCAAGAAATCTTACTCGGATTTTGCAGATTCGGTACATCGCCCCCGCCGGAAACGCCTCGGAATCGGAAAACTCCGTCCCGTTTCCCCTTGCCTGCCTGCAGGAAACAGGCCGGGAATCGACGAAAGCCCCTGCCTGCTCTCGCCTCCCCGGCCGCTTGTCCTTGCCGCTCGTTTCAGGAAGCCAGAGCCTCCGGCCCCGGCAATTCCAGATCGGCGCTTCGCTGCACTCGATTCCTCTTCACCAGCCGGACACCATCCCCATCCTGCGCCAGACCGTAGAACTGGGCGCACGCTCCGCACAGCCAGTAGTGTTCCAGGTGGCTCCCCTCGCCGTCCTGGCCTTCGCTGTCCGCTTTTACGCCGAACACGAACACTCTGCCTTCCCGCAGGTAGTGCAGTGGTTTCCTGCAGTTTGGATTAAAACACTCATTCATCATCGATTTGGGTCCTCTTCGGTTGCGTCTTCGCGGGTATCTTGGCGAGACAAAGTGGAGATTCGGGCCCTCGCAGGCCCGTGATTCCCGGTAACCGTTCACGCACCGAACCCGGAAATACATCATGGGCTATATGCTTCGATGGCGCGAGAATTCAACCGCGTTTCCTGTCTCCAAATTTTTATCTCTGCACGCAATCCCCCTTCCAATACGCCCTCTACCGGCCGCCCGAACCGGCCCTCCCGGCACTGCATCGTCCTCAGGCGAAACCGAAGAACCTGCACTTCCCCCACCGCGACACCGCTCACGAACCCGAATCCGCCTGCCTCGCAACCTAGACCCCCGGCGCGCGTTTACCCGGCCGCGGGCTGGGTCGACAACTCCGATAGCCTCTCGCTTTTTGGCGGAGAAGATGTCCTCACCATTGCCTACGACGGCAAATTCAATGACTTGTGGGAATACCAGCCCTCATTCCGCACCCGTTTCCCACATCCCCCACAACTTTCCACAGCTTCCCGCCCCAGAATCGCTGCAATCCCGCCCCGCCATCCCCTTGCCCACCACCGCCGAACAGGCCTACCCTCGAAGCATGAAGCAGGATGCCCATCCGTCGGCATCCGGAAGCCGCATCTTTGACGCGCTTCCGCCATTCTCCACAGTTCTTTCCTGCGGTTTACCGTCTTGCGTCCTATTTCGCCCACTGAATACAACATCTTGTGGTTCCCTGTTGACATCAACAACCAATAGAGCTACCTTCCCACATGCGGCTCTATTTTGTGAAAGCCACAGGCCTCAGGAAAAACGTCACACCAGGGCCCGGCAAGACCGCACTTTGATCTTTTTCTCCTTGGCGCAGACCTGAGTTCTGTGACCCCTCGACCGCTTTTGCTGGCCGACAAAACAAAGTTCCCATCCTGAGAGGAGTCTCCCCACAATGGCTGATGTAAAGACCAGTCCCACCTCAGCAGCGCAGCACGGCGCACCCGCACTCCAGCCCGCCAAATCCACGGCCCTCCGCTTCCGCCGTTTCTTCACCAAAAATGGTGTCTCGCCCTTTGACGAAGTCCAGTGGGAACGCCGCACCGCCGCCATCACCGACGCCGGCGGAAAAACCATCTTCGAGCAGAAAGACGTCGAAGTCCCCGTCGACTGGTCCATGACCGCCACCAACATCGTCGCCAGCAAGTACCTCCACGGGCCCATGAACACGCCCGAGCGCGAATCCGGCGTCCGCCAGCTCATCTCCCGCGTCGCCGAAACCGTCCGCGACTGGGGCCTCAGGGGCGGCTACTTCGCCACCGCCGAAGACGCAGGCATCTTCTTCGACGAGCTCACCCACCTCCTCGTCACGCAGAAGGCCGCCTTCAACTCGCCCGTCTGGTTCAACGTCGGCTGTGACCGCCTCGAACCCAACTCCGACGCCCAGAACTGGCACTGGAACCCCCACACCTGCGCCGTCGAGTTCTCCGTCACCGGATACCGCAACCCCCAGTGCTCCGCCTGCTTCATCAACGCCGTAGACGACTCCCTCGACTCCATCCTCACCCTCGCCAAGACCGAAGGCATGCTCTTCAAGTGGGGTTCCGGCACAGGCTCCAATCTCTCGGCCATCCGCGGCTCCATGGAGCAGCTCTCCGGCGGCGGCACCGCGTCCGGCCCCCTCAGCTTCATGCGCGGCTTTGACGCCTTCGCCGGCGTCATCAAGTCCGGCGGAAAAACCCGCCGCGCCGCCAAAATGGTCATCCTCAACGTCGACCACCCCGACATCATCGACTTCATCGAGTGCAAGATGAAGGAAGAAGCCAAGGCCTGGGCGCTCATGCGCGAGGGCTACGACGGCTCCTCCGGTCCAGACTCCGAGGCTTACTCCTCCATCTTCTTCCAGAACGCCAACAACTCCGTCCGCGTCAACGACGAGTTCATGCGCGCCGTCGAGAAGGATGGCGAATTCTCCACCCTCACCGTCAAGGACCGCAAACCCGTCAAGAGCTACAAGGCCCGCGACATCATGCACAAGATCGCCGAAGCCACCTGGCAGTGCGGCGACCCCGGCATGCAGTACGACTCCACCATCAACCGCTGGCACACCTCCAAGAACACTGGCCGCATCAACGCCTCCAACCCCTGCTCCGAGTACATGTTCCTCGACAACTCGGCCTGCAACCTCGCCAGCTTCAACCTCCTCAAGTTCGTCACCCCGGCGGGCACCTTCGACATCCCCGCCTACCGTCACGCCGTCGACATCCTCATCACCGCCATGGAAATCCTCGTCGACAACTCCGGTTACCCCACCGAGAACATCGCCAAGAACTCCCATGACTACCGCCCCCTCGGCCTCGGCTACGCCAATCTCGGCGCACTGCTCATGGCCTTCGGCCTGCCCTATGACTCCGACGCCGGACGCGACTTCGCAGCCACCCTCACCGCCATCATGTGCGGCGAGGCCTACCTCCAGTCCGCCCGCATCGCCGAAAAATGCCCGGCCCTCGGCTCTGCCACACCGCTCACCGCCTCGGTCGAGCGCGAAGGTGGTGCCTGCCCCGGCTTCTACGTCAATCGCGAGCCATTCCTCGACGTCATCCGCATGCACCGCGCCGAAGTCAACAAAATCGGCAAGTCCAAATCCTCCTCCGAGCCCTTCAAGGTGCCACAGATCGATGACCTCATCGCCGCCAGCAAGCAGTGCTGGGACGAAGCCCTCGCCCACGGCGAAAAATACGGCTACCGCAACTCCCAGGTCACCGTCCTCGCCCCAACCGGCACCATCGGCTTCATGATGGACTGCGACACCACCGGCATCGAGCCCGATCTCGCCCTAGTGAAGTACAAGAAGCTCGTCGGCGGCGGCATGATCAAGATCGTCAACAACACCGTCCCCGACGCCCTCTTCAAGCTCGGCTACTCTGACTCCGAAGTCGACGCCATCGTCAGCTACATCGACGCCACCGGCACCATCGAGGGCGCGCCCGGCATCAAGCCCGAGCACCTCGCCGTCTTCGACTGCTCCTTCAAGCCCGCCAAGGGCACGCGCTCCATCCACTATCTCGGCCACATCAAGATGATGTCCGCCACTCAGCCCTTCCTCTCCGGCGCCATCTCCAAAACCGTCAACATGCCGCACGACTCCACCATTGACGACATCGCCGAGGCCTACCTCGAGTCATGGCGTCAGGGCCTCAAGGCCGTGGCCATCTATCGTGACGGCTCCAAGGGTGCGCAGCCCCTCAACGTCTCCGACGGCAAGGGCGCCAAGGAGATCAAGGACGTCAACGCCACTCTCTCCGCAGCCGCCACCCGCGTCCTTACCGCCATGGCTGCCGGCCAGCCCACGCCTGAGGCCGACGTAAAATCCCTCACCGGCAAACTCTCTGACAAGGTAGCCGTCGCCGCCTCACAGGTCGCCGCCGTCGCCATCGCCACCAACGCCTTTAGCACCGCGCTCGCCTCGCTCGGCGCCCAGGGCGAGGACCAGGACCTCAACGCGCCGCCGCGCGCCGTCCGCCATCGCCTGCCCGAGGAGCGCGCTTCCCTCACCCACAAATTCTCCATCGCCGGTCACGAAGGCTACATCACCGTCGGCCTCTACCCCAACGGCCAGCCCGGCGAAATCTTCATCAAGATGGCCAAGGAAGGCTCCACCGTCTCCGGCCTCATGGACAGCTTCGCCACCGCCATCTCCCTCTCCCTCCAGCACGGCGTGCCCCTCAAGGTGCTCTGTGAGAAGTTCGCCCACTCCCGCTTCGAACCCTCCGGATGGACCGGCAACGAGCAGATCGGCTTCGCCAAGTCCATCATGGATTACATCTTCCGCTGGCTCCAGATCCGCTTCCTCTCCGGCCACCAGCTCTCTCTCTTCGCCGGACTCGCCCCGGCCGCCGCTTCCGCTGAGGCGATCCACGAAGCCGAGTCCCACGACCTCCCGCTCTCCCCCGAGCAGCACTCCTCCACCAGGGGAATGGGAGCCACCAGCGCACCCCACGGAGGCATGCTCCGTGAAATCGACGCCACCTCCGAAACCGCCAGCGACAACCTCTCCATGGAAGACAGAGGCGTTTACCACGCCGCCGACGCCATGCGGGACATGTACGACATGGGAGACGCCCCCAGCTGCCACACCTGCGGAGCCATCATGGTCCGCAACGGAAGCTGCTACCGCTGCATGAGCTGCGGAAGCACCTCCGGCTGCTCTTAGCCAGAGGGGCAACCGCGGCTTCGCCGCTGTGCGTTGCCGCCAAAAATGAAAGTTCGAACCATTTTGATGAAAGTTCGACACACCGTAAGCGTGGGAAGGTTCCCTGTTGACGAAGTGGCGGGGGTTTATTAGGTGTCCACTTATTTTAGGTGGACACCTATTTGGTGCTTAAGCGGCTGATGCTGGCTGTGTCTGGAGGGTTGCAGCCATGTTCCAGGGCAGGAGTTCGCCGATGCGATGGATCGGATGATCGGCGATCTGAGCCAGCACCGTGCGGAGGTAGAGCGAGGGATCGAGTCCGCAGAGTTTGGCGGTGCCGATGAGAGTGTAGAACGAGGCTGCGCGTTCGCCGCCGGAATCGGCGCCAAAGAACAGGTAATTCTTTCGTCCAATCGATACGGCGCGCAGCGCCCTCTCAGCACTGCTGTTATCGATCTCCAGCAGACCATCATCGACATAACGTGTGAGCGCGCACCATCGGGCCAGTGCATAGCGAATCGCACCGGCGGTATCGCTCTTGGCAGAGAGAGTCCGCAGTGTCTTTTCCATCCACTGGCGGAAGTCTTCAAGGATCGGTCTGGCCTGGGCTTGTCGGACCGAACAGCGAAGATCCGGTGGTTTTCCGCGGATCTGTTCCTCGATTCCATAGAGTGCGCCGATACGGTTGAGTGCTTCTGTCGTGATCGGCGATCGATGCGTCACATGGATGTCGTGGAACTTGCGCCTGGCGTGAGCCCAGCACGCCACTTCATAGATCCGACCGTCGCCATACAGATGGTGCAGACCGGAATAGGCGTCAGCCTGCAGGGCGCCGGAGAAGTCCAAAAGGTGCCGGCGCGGATGCTCTCCCTTGCGGTCTTCCGAATACGCGAACCAGACGGCAGGGGCCGTGGTCTGCCCCGCTGGGCGGTCGTCGCGCACATAGGTCCAGAGCCGGCCGGTTTTGGTTCTGCCCCTGCCGGGTGCGAGGACAGGAACCGGCGTGTCGTCGGCGTGGACCTTCGATCCAGCCAGGACATGCTTCCTGATGGCATCGACCAGCGGCGCCACCAGTTCACTCGCGGCGCCGACCCAGCCGGCCAGTGTCGAGCGGTCCAGTTCGATCCCTTCGCGGGCAAACATCTCAGACTGCCTGTACAAAGGCTGGTGATCGGCGAACTTCGATACCAGCACATGTGCCAGCAGGTTCGGCCCGGCGAGGCCGTAAGCAATGGGCCGCGAAGGTGCGGGGGCTTCCACGACGCGATCGCAGGCCGGGCAGGCGAACTTGGGCCGGACATGACGAATGACCTTGTAGGTCGCCGGAATGCGTTCCAGTTGTTCGGAGACGTCCTCGCCGAACTGGCGCAGCTCTCCGCCGCAGCACGGGCAGGCATCGTGCCCGGGCATGTGTAGGATCACTTCGCGAGGAAGATCTTCCGGAAGAGGCTTCCGTCCTGGACGCGATGTTCTCGGCTTCGATGCGGACTGCGGCGAGCTTGGCTGTTGCGCTTCCTCCGCGGCCTGCTCTGCCGCTTGTGTTGTCTCAAGTTCTTCGAGGCGGAGTTCCAACTGCTCCAGTTCCCGGGTCAGCTTCTCGCTCTTGCGTCCGAAGATCATCCGCCGGTACTTCTCAATGACCAGCTTCAGGTGTTCGATCTCCTGCGAGTTCGACCTCAGTTGCCTGTGCTGTTCGAGGGACTCGTTATGCTTCGCAATCAGCAGCGCCTTCAACGCCTCGGGATCGAGTCCATCCAGATCAGGAAGAGCAGCGGGAAGCATGCGATGAGTATGCCATCAATCTCATCTGCCTGCAGCATGAAATGCGCATGAACACAGGAGAATCATCCTTATTACTCATACGGCCATCTCCGGCGTCCAGGTCCGCTGCGGCCTGCGCCAGTCAATGCCTTCCAGCAGCATCGACAACTGCGCACGCGACAGACATACAGCGCCTTCGGTCGCCTGTGGCCAGATGAATCGCCCCTTCTCCAATCGCTTGGCAAAAAGGCACAAGCCCTGTCCATCGAACCAGAGACACTTTACGATGTCGCCTCTGCGCCCACGGAACAAGAACACGTGGCCGGAGAACGGTTGCTGCTCCAACACGGTCTGCACCTGGGCACTCAGTCCGCTAAACCCGCGACGCATATCGGTCACGCCGGCAACGAGCCAGATCCTGGTGCCTGCTGAAAGATGGATCACTGGCGCAGACTCTCCAGAACACAGCGCACCAGGACAGGATCAACACCGCCCTCCACGCTGATCATCGCCCGGCCGGGCAGTTCAATATGAATCGCGCCGCCGCTCGCACTCTGCGCCTCGGAAGCGGCATCCGCTGGCTCCGGCCTCGTCTCCGCATCGGCGGAGATAGTGACCGGGATCAACCCTGCCGGTCTCGCTCCAGCATCCACCAACTGGCCCTTCTCAAAAAGGCGCCGCCACTTGAACAACTGGTTCGCGTTCAACTCGTGCGTCCGAGCAATCTCGGCAACACTCGCACCGGGCTCCATCGTCAGCCGCACAATCTGCAGCTTCTCCGCAACGGAGCGCCGCCGCCTCCTGCGACGCTCAATCCCCACACCTTCTCCATCCGTCATGCAGACATCATCAGCCGATCCACCACCCTACAGCCAGAGGGAACCTTCCCACGCTTACCGATGCTCTGGCCGGCGGGCGCAAGTTCCGCACGTTGTCGATCGAGGATGCGTACACGCGGGAGATGCCGGTCATTGAGGTGGACACCTCGCTGCCGGCACTGCGCGTGGTGTGCGTGCTGGAAAAGCTGCGGCTGGAGCGTGGTCTGCCGGAGCGGATCGTCATCGATCATGGCACCGAGTTCACGTCGAAGGTGCTGGACCAATGGGCCTATCAGAATAAGGTGACGCTGCACTTCATCACCCCGGGGCGCCCCATGGAGAACGGATACATCGAATCGTTCCATGGCAAGTTCCGCGAGGAATGCCTGAACGAGCACTGGTTCCTGACTCTGGACGACGCCCGGGAAACCATCGAAAACTGGCGGCTCGACTACAACCGGGTGAGGCCTCACAGCTCGCTCGGATATCTGACCCCGGAGGAATTTCGCACGGGCTATGCAAATGTGGAAAGCAAAACCAGCTTCCCACATTTACACAGCCCCGACTGCGGCGGGACGATCTCGCTGCTAAACTCAACCGCGAGCACTCTCACTTAGCTGGACTAAACGATGGGGGCAGCTCACCTGATTTCTCGTGCGTGCCCTACCGCTTGTTCTGCTGGAGGCCATGATTGGTCTCCGGCAGGCACATTAGCGTCTGCGCGGCGATCGGCGGAGATATCTGATGTGTGGGGTGTGCCGTAAGTGTGCCATACCCCGTGCGCCCATATGCGCCGAATCAATACTTTACGCGCCATGCCGAGGCTGCGCGTCCGTGCGGGCATTTTGTTGGGGTAAGTGATTGATTCTAAATTGGCTGCCCCCCAGGGATTCGAACCCCGATATGCTGATCCAGAGTTATCGCGAAAGCG
>JAJZMO010000092.1 GCA_021798235.1 Acidobacteriota bacterium
TCCTGCAAGGTGTGGCCGTGGATTTGTGTCGTGGTGGGTTGCTTGCGCGCGCTGGGAGGGTTGAGAATGTTTTTGGATTCCATGAGAGGCTCTTTCTTCACTATAGCGGAGCATGAAGGCGGCAAGGACGCGGCATTTACCCGCGAATGCGTAATTGTTGATGGTGAGTGAAGACGCGGCGCGGAGCCAGATACGTGGCCGTCAAACAGCTCAATCCGCCGGCGGTAAAGATCATGCCCAGTACGATGAATTGATACAGGGCCGCATAGACCGGCGAGGAGCCGGAGAGCACCATGCCAGCCATGATGCCGGGAATCCAGACGATGCCCAGGGAACGCAGGTTGTCCATGGCCGGGATGAGGCTGGCGTGAAAGGCGGCGCGTAGATAGGGAGCGACGGCGGCATCCGGGCTGGCTCCCAAAGCCAGTGCCGATTCGATTTCTCCAGTATGACTGCGCAGCTCGCCTAAAAAGCGATTGAGGAAGAGCGACTGGATGTTCATATTCTGCGCGATGACCATGCTGCCGACGGGCACGAGCATTTTGACCTCTGGTGCGATAATGCCGAGCAGCGTCATGAGCGCGATTACCGTGCCCGCGCCAGCGGCCAGGCAGGTGAGAGCCAGCGTGTAGGTTTCTGGAATGGCGCGCGCGCGGCGACGGACGATGCTGGCCGCAGTGAGAATCATAGCGGCCAGTAAAGGCAGCGACGTCCACCAAGGGCCGCGCAGCAGCAACGCGAGGACCGCACCGACCAGCAAAATCTGTACCAGGCCGCGCAGCAGCGCGAGGGGAATTTCTTTTTGCAGACGCACGCCGCGCTTGGTGGCCAGCCAGGCAACCAGAGTGGCCGTGATGGAGACGATGACCGCCTGCGCCAAGCCGAGACTCAATTGCGTGTGAAAAAAATATCTAAGCATGCAACAGCCTCTCCACGGGGCCATGGCCGACGGCTTTTCCGTCTTCGAGTAGCAAGGCGCAATCTGCCACGCGCTGCGCTTGCGCGCGGTCATGCGTGACCCAGACGCAGGTGAGGTGACGCGCACGCACGATGGAGCAGAGTAGATCCTCGACAGTGCGTTTGGATGTTTCATCCAGTGCCGAGGTGGGTTCATCGAGCAGAAGAATCTCCGGCTCATTGGCCAGGGCGCGGGCGATGGCGACGCGTTGCGCCTCGCCGCCGGAAAGAGTTTTGGCATCGCGCATTGCATAGCCGGGCAGGCCGACCTGTTCCAGCAGTTGCGTAATCTGCGCTTCCGTTAGGCTGCGTTTGTGCTGGCGTGGGCCAAATTGAATATTGTCCGAAACGGTGCCAGAGAACAAATACGCGCGCTGCATGCCCATGCCCACGCGGCGGCGCAGCTCTTGTGCCGGAATTTTGCGGTAGTCTTGGCCGTCGAGAAACACGGTGCCCGAGGTTGGTTCGTCCAAGCGATTCAACATGCGCAGCAGTGTGGTTTTGCCGGAGCCGCTGGGGCCGAGAATTGCGAGAACCTGTCCGCGCTCGACGGTAAAGGAAAGATCATCGACCAACAACGGGCGCGCGCCTTGGCTGGTACCCATGCGCGTCAGGCTTTTGCAAACAAGTTGTGCATCGGCCATAGGGTCTCCGTGGAGCGTGCATCTTTAGTGTACAAATCCGCTGACAGCTGCGAAGGTTCTGGGGAACAAACCTGGAGCAGACGCCGTACAATCGTCGTATATGTGGATGCACAAGAAAGTAGAAACGATGCTCCGCCCCGTGCGCCTGCGAGTTGTGCGGCGGTGGTCATGGGCTTCTGCCGTATTTGTGCTGGCCTTGTTGGTAACCATGGCCGCGCAGGCAGAAACCATTGCCGATCTGCATCCATCGGGATACGTGAATGATTTTGCCGGAGTGCTTTCGCCAGCCACGCGCAGCCGGTTGGAGGCGCTTTGCACGGAAGTGGATCAGCAGGCGCACGCACAGATTGCCGTGGTCACCGTACACACGACGGGGGATGACCCAATCGATGACTTTGCCGTGCGCTTGGAAGAGCAGTGGAAGGTGGGGCCAAAAGGTTCGGATCGCGGGCTGCTGTTGATACTTGCCACGGATGACCATCATTACCGCTTTGAAGTTGGCTACGGGCTGGAGTCCATCTTGCCGGATGGGCTGGTTGGAGATTTTGGACGGCAGATGGTTCCGTATTTGCGCCGGAACGATTACGATGATGCCGTAACGCTGGGCGTGCTCAATGTGGCGCGCGTGATTGCCAACGACGCCAAGGTGACGCTCAGCGATGCCGCGCAAACTCCGGCGATGCAGCCCACGCCGCGCCCCATACGCCTAGCGCATGATATTTTTCTAGCCGTCATCCTGCTGGTGGTGTTCTTGTGGTTGATGCGATCGGGGCCGTCTGGGCTGCCGGGGTTTTTACTGGGCATGCTGCTCGGCAACATTCTTGGTGGCGGTGGTGGCGGCGGCGGTGGATTTGATGACCGCGATGGTGGTGGCGGATTTGGTGGTTTTGGCGGCGGGGCTTCCGGTGGCGGTGGAGCTTCCGGAAGCTGGTAGGAACAAAATTTTTCCAGGTTGCGTATTTTGGATTCGAAATGGAGCGAGAACGAATGAAACGTGCTGGTGTTGTAATTCTCTTAGTGGTGTTGGTGTTTGTAGCGGTAGCGATGCTGGTCTTTGGCAGCTATATCTCCGCGAAGAACCAGATGATCGCGCAGAATGAGCAGGTGAAGACCGCATGGTCGCAGGTGGAGATTGTGTTGCAGCGGCGTGCGGATTTGATTCCGAACCTGGTGGCCACTGTTCAGGGTTATGCCAAGCAGGAACAGACCGTTTTTGGCGATATTGCCAATGCGCGTGCTGCGTTGTTGTCCGCAAAGACGCCATCGTCCAAGATTGCAGCCAATGGACAATTGGATGGCGCGCTGGGGCGCTTGCTGGCGATTTCAGAGAATTATCCTGAGCTGCGCTCGAATGAGAATTTTTTGCAGTTGCAGGATGAGTTGGCTGGAACAGAGAATCGCATCGCAGTCGAGCGGCGTCGGTACAACGAGACGTTGCGCGATTACAACACGTACATCCTGCAGTTTCCCAACAGCGTCTGGGCCAACATCGCAGGCTTTCATCCCAACGATGCGTATTTTGAGGCCAGCCCCGCGTCCCAGCAGGTTCCCAAGGTGGATTTTTCGGGGGCGGCGAAGTAGTTTTATAGCAATGCAGCCCAAGCGCCTGTAATGCAACACAACCACAGACTGCAAAGGGATGTCTGCAATCTCTGGTTGTGTTGAACACGCAATGAGACTGAGATCGACAATCAGCTCATTATTCAAAGCCTTCAATAGCAATTGATTTTTTGTAATACTCACACATCCATATTTCGCAAAAATTAAATTGGGAGTGCATACGTGTCATTTTGCACCATCTTGGGAACCATTCGTCGCGTCAAACATCGCAAGTTGCTGCCAATAAAAGAAATACTCGTAGGTGGACACGGTGGCGGACACAGTGGGAATATTCATCACCAAATTAAAAGTTTTGTATTGAAGAATAAATACGTTGGTGAAAAGCTCCTTCGGAAATCTTTATTGGGGATGTATGCGCGTAAAAAATACAGACTTGAAATTCCATACATGGATACCGAATGGATGAAGCCGAAGGAGAAAATTCATCCGATACATTGGCAACTCGAAGATGATGACCCGTACCCATGGGTGACTGCGCAGTTTGCTTCTGTTGTGCTCACCACCACGCTGCACACTGAAAAATCTAGTTTGTTCGACGACCAGCAAAAATTGCAGCTTCTTGCGTTTGTGGATGAAGTTGCCCAGCGCTATAGCAGCCCCAGCTCAAAATACTGGAAGCTGGCTCGGTTTTCCTCGTCAGTAGGAATCGATGGGTTCGGCGTCAGCAGCCTGATTGCTGGCTTTGCGCACACGAATGATTTTTCCCCAGCATTGCAGAAGGCGGAGGATGTATCAGGAGCGTGGCTGCACCCGCTTCCGTGGTATGCGAGCTATGCTCCGATCGAAGGCGTCATCGCGGGAAATTATGTGCCGAACCTCGCCTGGGAGATTGGTGGAACGGCCAATCTGTTTACAGCCGGAATTGGATTGCAGGGATTACTGCCGACAATTTACTGGGAAAGGAATAGGCAGTATAAAAACTATCTGCTGAAAAAGAAACGGGAAGAATTCGTTCGTATTTTTGATATTTTGCAAAACAAGAGGGTGACCCAAGAATACAACTCTAGATTAATTATGGATCATTCCATGGGGGAGGTGAACCAGTTGGTGCTCCCAGAGTACCGCTACATTGTGAACCGCTACAAAACAGAGGTCTTTCATTTATAGGTCGGGATAGATGCCGTGTGATGGCGAATGGGGAGACCGAACGAGGGGAACGCCAAAAAGGCCGATCGAGAGATCGGCCTTTTTGGCGTGCTGAGATTTACTTGTTGAAGGAGGCTACGGCTGCGGCTTCGTCGTCCTTGATGTCAAAGACAGTGTAGAGCTTGGTGATCTGCAGCAGGTCATGCACCTTCTTGGTCAGCTTCAACAGTTTCAGCTCCCCGCCCTGATTGCGGACAGAGGTAAAGGCGCTGACCAGTTCGCCGATGCCCGAACTGTCGATATAGTTGACCTCTGCCAGGTTCAACAAGATGCGCTTGGAGCCTTTGCTGATGAGATCGCGCACGGCATCGCGCAGCTGCACGCTGCCCTCGCCCAAAGTAATGCGACCGCTGAGATCCAAAATCGTGACACCATCCACTTGGCGGGTGCTGGCTTTCATGCTCATATAGAAATTCTCCTTACATGCCTGTTGGGGCGGAAGTGAAATGTTTAATGAGGGTTAATTCCGTGCCCGGATGTAGCTGTTTGAAGTGTACCTCGTCCATAAAGGATCGGATGAGAAAAATGCCGCGCCCAGAGCCGCTGAGCAGGTTTTCGGGTGCGCGCGGGTCCGTGAGTTGCGAGATGTCCAGCCCCTTGCCCTGATCGGAAATGCGAATGACCAGCGCCGTGCCCGTATTCTCAAACGATGCGGTGATTTTTTTTTGCGCGTCGTAGGCGTTTCCATGCAGGACTGCGTTGACAGCTGCCTCGCGTACGGCCATGGAGACCTGGAAGACGGCATCCTCGTCGAAACCGGCTTTTTGCGCGATTTGTTCCGCAGCCTGCTCAACCCTGTTCACGCTCTCCAGCGATGAGTCCAAGGTGTAGGTATACCGGCTTGCAGTCGAGTCGGCCACGTCTTGATTTGGCTCCGTACGCGCCCTGTTGCGGGCCGTTTGCCGGGTGGGAGAGAAAAAACGCCCACCACGGGCAGTTTGCTTGTCCGTTGGGTGGCATGTCAAGGCAGCGGGAGGAGGCTGCATGGGCGGGAAGTCAGGATTTTTCACGGGAAAGATGCGGGAGCAGCAAAAGGTGCGGTACTCTTCTGGGGGGAAGCCTGTGCGCAGCCGGGGATAGGATTCATGGCGCGTGCGGCGTTCGACCAAGGTATTTGGGGACCGGCCATGCACGCAACCGACAACACGCGCGTTCATTTTTCGCAGATGCAGGGTGCGCTGGTGCTGGATGCGGCAGGTGGCAAGCTGGGACGCCTGCGCGAGATCGCCATTACGCCGGGGCCAAACGCGGAGTCTGTTTCCGCGCTGGTGATTCACGCTCAAGGCCATGCAGCTGCGCAAAATGAGGCGAAGGATTCTTTGCTGACGGTGGCACCTGCCGGGGTGCATATGGCCCCGTCTGGCAGCCTGCAACTGCGCACAGATGCAGAGGTGCGCGCTTTTAGCGCAACAGAAACACTGCTGTTGTTGGAGCGGGATCTGATGGATCAGCAGATCATCGACGTGCATGGCCGCAAGGTGGTGCGCGTCAATGATGTGGGACTCATCTGGTCGCAGACCGAGGATGGGTCCGCGCTCTATCTTGCCGATGTGGAAGTGGGGACGCGGGGCGCGATTCGACGGTTGTTGAAGGGATTTTTGCCCAGCCGCATGGTCAATGGAATTGCTGCGCGATTCCAAGCGCGGGTGATTCCATGGAAATTTGTTGATTTGATCGAGGTGGATCCGGCGCGGCGCGTGCGCCTGAAGATTGATCACGAACGGCTGGCGCAACTGCATCCATCCGACATCGCCGATATTTTGGAAGATTTGGCTCCAGCACAGCGACATGCCGTATTCACCACGCTCGATGAAGAGGTCGCTGCGGAAGCGCTGGAAGAGGTCGATCCAAAATTTCAAAAATCGCTGGCAGAGGCGCTTGGCTCCGAGCACATGGCCGACATTATCGAGGAGATGGATCCTGGTGCCGCCGCCGATCTTCTGGCCGAGCTGCCCGAGGAACGCTCTGAGGCCATCCTGGAAGAGATGGAGCCGGAGGAGCGGCAAGAGGTCGAGGAACTCTTGGAGTTCCGGGAGAACTCCGCAGCTGGCCGCATGACCACGAACTATGTGGCCGTGCCCGATACGGCAACCGTGGCGGAGGCAGCCACGGCGTTGCGCACCTTTGATGATGCGCCGGAGACTGTGACCGAAATTTATCTCGTGAATGAAACGGGCATTTTGACTGGAGTGGTTCCACTGGCGCGCATGGTGTTGTCCACGCCGGAGACGCCGATGCAGTCGCTGGCCAACCCCGTCGTGGTGAGTTGTGAAGTGACTGCGCATGAAAAAGAGGTTGCCGAACTCTTCGACAAATACAACCTGCACGCGCTGCCCGTCACGGATGAAGAACATCATCTGGTTGGGGTTGTGCAGGCGGACCATGTCATCGCCTTTCTGCGCGATGCAGGATAGCCACGGCAGATGCGAACGGAGAGCCATCTGCGGATTTTGTACGTGGCTGCCATGTGCCATGGCTGGTACGGAAATTACCGCAAATTGAGCCTGGAACGTTTGGGCCACACGGTCATTCCTCTCGATGTGGGACCATTTCACAACTTTGGCAACGCGCTGAGCCGGAGAATTTACTTTCGCACGCAAATGGGCGCGCCCGTTCGCAGCATGAATGAAACGGTGCTGCGCATGGCGCAGCAGCACGGCGTGGATCTGGTTTGGTTCGACAAGCCGCTTTGGATTCGCCAAGCTACGCTGCAAGCGTTGCGCCAGATGGGGATCGTTACGGTTGATTACATGACGGACAATCCCTTTGGGCCTCGGCGCGATCCAGGTTTTGGTCTCTACATCCGAAACATTCCCGAGTATGACGTGCATGTGCAGCAGCGTGATGTGAGCGTTCGGGACTATTTGGCGCGGGGAGCGCAACGCATGGTGAAGGTGCAGACGGCCTATGAGCCGACGGTACACTTTCCCCCTCCAGAGGGTTGGTCGGATGCAGATCGCACACGTGCAGTTTCATTTATTGGAACTCCGTATGACCAGCGAGCGGAGTTTTTGACAGCATTATGGAAGCAATACGGCGTGCCTGTAATCATTTCTGGTCCGCGTATTTGGCGTAGGGTCTTGGGCAAAGGCGCTTGTGCGGCATTGTATCCAAGCGATGGTGAATTGTATGACTGTGATTACCGCGAAGGCATTTGGCGGTCGCGCATCAATTTAAGTTTTTTGACGCATGGCAATCAGGATGAATACACGCACAAAAGTTTTGAGATTGCCGCTTGCGGAGGATTTTTGCTGGCCGAGCGTTGCCCAGGGCATGCAGAGCGCTTTGTGGAAGATGAAGAGGCGGTATTCTTCGAGGATCTGAAAGAGTGCGCGGCCAAGATTCACAAATATCTGCATGACGAACCTGCGCGAAAAAGAATTGCCGCCGCTGGTCAAAGACGCGCCGTGACGAGCGGCTATGACAATGACACGCAGATGAAAAAAGTTTTTGCGGCGGTGGCAGCGATGCGCGCAACAGGAAAGATGCAAGCCCCATGATTTTCGACTTCGCCAGTGATGCAGAGATTCGGCAGGACGGGGTGGATGTCTGCATTCTCGGCGCAGGAGCGGCTGGCATCACGCTGGCTGTGGAGATAGCACGGAGGGGCCAGCGCGTCTTGCTGCTGGAAAGCGGCGGCAGGGAACCAGAAAAATCTCAAGAAGCTTTGAATGCGATCGAGAGGAGTGGCCAGCCGGTCAAGGCTCCGCACGCTGGCCGCTTTCGCGTGTTGGGTGGAACCACGACGCGCTGGGGCGGGCAGATTTCCGAGCTGGATGCAGAAGACTTTTCGCAGCGCGAGTGGGTATGCGGCAGCGGGTGGCCAATGCCAAAATCCGCGCTGCGTCCGTATTATGAGCGCGCGCTGCATAGCGAAGGCGTTCTGCCGGTGATTCGGGACGACGAAGAAGTGTGGCAACGGGCGGAGATGGACGAGCCGGATTTTGGAGAAACGTTAGGGGCCTACTTCACACGCTGGTGCCCGGAGCCAAACTTCGCGCGCCTGCATCGAGCGGCCTTGGATGCACCTAATCTATGCGTGGTGTTGCATGCAACTGCTTGTTCTCTGTTGTGGGATGCGGAAACGAATTCCATCCAAGGTGTGCGCTGCCGGAATTTGCAGGGGCGGGAGCAGATTTTTACCGCACAGAAATATGTGCTCTGTCTGGGCATGTTGGAGACGATCAATCTGCTCTTGCAGCCGTTGGAGCACGGAGCCAGGGCTCCTTGGCAGCAGAACGCCTGGCTTGGGCGCAGCGTGCAAAGCCACATTGACTACAACGCGGCCAAAGTGTTTCCACTCGATTGGAAAAAAATCGAGCGCGTATTTCCCAATTTGTATTTAGATGGGCGCAAGTATCATCCGAAGCTGCATGCCGCGCCGGAGTGGCAACGGCAGAACCAAACGCTGAACATTGCGGGCACAATCTCCTTTATTTCGTTGGGAGATCTGGAAGCCGATATGCGCCAGTTGAAAGCGACGGCGCGCAATTTACTGCGAAGGAATTGGCGGGACGTGAATGTGCGCGCCACTCTGCCTGCGATGCGGCGCCTGCCGATGCTGGCGCGCTTGGCATACAGCTTCTATGTCAGTCATCGTGCGTATTGGCCGCGCAAGGCGCAGTATTGGCTGCGCGTGCACTGCGAACAGGAGCCGCGTTCCGCAAGCAGCATTACGCTATCGCAGGAGCGCAATGCGCTGGGAATGTTTTGTTCGCGTCTGGACTGGAATATCTCTTCGTTGGAGTGGAAGACCATCCAGAGCTTTGCCGCCGAGGTGCAGCGTGTGTTGGGTCCAGCAGGACTGGCGCGGCTGGAGTTGCAGCCAGAGCTTGCCGCAGTGGATGGGTATCGCAAGGTCACCTTCGACGACAGCTACCACTGGATGAGCGGCACGCGCATGGCCACCGATGCGCACGATGGCGTGGTCGATACGGATTTGAAGTTGCATGGTGTGAGGAATGGGTATGTCTGTTCCCATTCGGTGTTTCCAAGCTCTGGGTATGCGAACCCGGTGCATACCTTGTTGGCTTTGGCATTGCGACTGGCAGACCATTTGACGGGGAAGCCGTATGCCTGAGGCTGCGCTGCCACAAATTGCTTTGGCGGAGACGGGCCGCATGACCACGCGGCTCGGGTTTGGTTGCTCCGGCTTGATGGGCGGCTTGAGCGAGCGCGAGTCCCTGCGTCTGCTGGATGCAGCGTATGACGCGGGCATCCGGCACTTTGATGTTGCCCCATCGTATGGCTATGGCCAAGCGGAAGGCTGCCTGGGAAAATTTCTGCGTGGCAAACGCGAACACGTGACGGTGACCACGAAGTACGGAATTCTCGCGCCGCGTCATGCGTCTGCATTGGATTGGGTGCGCAGGAGCGTGCGTCCCGCAGTGCATCTGCTCGCGCGTGGTGTGCCGTCCATCCGGCAGCGAGCGGCCCGCGTGGCGGCCAGATGGAAATCGAGCGCAACGTTTTCTGTGGCGGAGGCGGAAGCCTCACTGTTGCAGAGCTTGCGTGCGCTCGGTACAGAAGCCGTGGATGTATGGCTATTGCATGAGGCGAGCGCAG
>JAJZMO010000177.1 GCA_021798235.1 Acidobacteriota bacterium
ACGCTGCGCCAGCAAAATAGGCTGGAACATGTGCGCACTGTGGGCAGCTACTTCCAAGACAAGCTGCGCGCCTTGGCGCAAAAGCATACCTGCATCACTGCGGTGCGCGGACTGGGCCTGATGCTGGGCGCAGAGCTGGCCAACGCAGAACTGGCCAAGCAGGTGGCCGCGCAGATGCTGGAGCGGCGCATCCTCATCAACCGCACCAGCGAAACCGTGCTGCGCTTTCTGCCGCCTTACGTTATTGAGCGGCTCCACGTGGACCAGGTCGTCGAGGCGCTCGACACCGTACTGACGGCAGCCGCCGTCGCAGGAGCCAAACACGCATGACCAGCAAGACCATCGCCCTGCGGCAGCCGGTTGCCGCCAACGCCGCCGCTCCGGCAGCCGTTACGAATCCCATCGCCGCTGGGCTGCAAGGCCGCGACCTTTGCTCCATGCGCGATCTCTCCTCGGCTGAGGTCGAGTGCATTCTGGACACCGCGCTGCAAATCAAGGCGCAGCCGCGCCTGTACCGGCACGCATTGGAGTCGCGCCAACTGGTAATGTTTTTTGAGAAGGAATCGCTGCGCACGCGCTTGACCTTCGAAACCGGCATCAACACGCTGGGCGGCTCGGCAATCTTTGTCGATCAGACCAGTTCACGGCTGGGCCAGCGCGAGTCGCTCTACGACGTGGCGCACAACTTGGAGCGGTGGATGGATGCGATCGTGCTGCGCACCTATGCGCACGAAACCATCACCGGCATGGCGGAGTTTGCCCACATCCCGGTCATCAACGCGCTCAGCGACATTGAGCACCCCTGCCAGTCGCTGGCCGATGTGCTCACGCTGCGGGAGCGTTTTGGCAATCTGCACGGACTGCGTCTGGCCTATCTGGGCGACGGCAACAACGTGGCGCACTCGCTGATGCTAAGCGCTGCGCATCTAGGCATGCACTGCGTGCTGGCCACGCCGCCACAATACGGCCCCGCGCCGGAGTATCTGGCTGCGGCCAAGGCCATTGCCAGCGCAACCGGCGGCAGCGTGGAGTGGATCCACGACCCGCGCGAGGCTGCAGCTGGAGCCGACGCCATCTACACCGACGTGTGGACCAGCATGGGCAAGGAGCAGGAGATGGAGCAGCGCAACCAAGCCTGCCTGCCGTACCAGGTCAACAGCGCCATGATGGCCCTGGCTGCGCCGCACGCGGTCTTCATGCACTGTCTTCCGGCTCACCGCGAGGACGAGGTCACCACAGAGGTGCTGGAGGGGCCGCAGTCGGTGGTCTTTGACCAGGCCGAAAACCGCATGCACGTGCAAAAGGCGATTCTGCTGTTGTTGGTTGGCAGCGGGCCGCAGGATGTTGCCGCAGACTTTGTCCCCGGCAACGCGGCAACTGCACCGCGCAAACGACCGCAAATGCCGTCCTACTCTTAAGAGCAAGTCGCCCCTGCGTGCAGTCGATAGAAGCGTGCCGATCCTCACAGAGGCGAATCCCCAGATGCGCACACAATGGACTGGAAAGTACTTCATCGGCTGAATTTGAGAAAATACGAATGTCACGCATGTGGCGTTCCCACATGCAAACAGAAAGGCTGAACAGGATTTTTATGGCTAAGAAAGTTGTTCTCGCATACTCCGGCGGTCTCGACACATCGATCATCATTCCCTGGCTGAATGAAAACTACGGCATGGACGTCATCGCCATGGTCGCCGATGTGGGCCAGGGTGAAGACCTGGACGCAGTGGTCGCCAAGGCCTACGCCACCGGCGCAAAGAAGGTTGTTGTCCGCGACCTGCGCGAAGAGTTTTTGCGCGACTACGTTTACCCCACCGTGCGCGCTGGCGCTGTGTATGAAGACAAATATCTGCTGGGCACCTCGATTGCACGCCCGGTAATCGCCAAGCATCAGGTGGAAGTGGCGCTGGAAGAAGGCGCAGAAGCCGTGGCACATGGCTGCACCGGTAAGGGCAACGATCAGGTGCGCTTTGAGCACGCCTATCAGGCGCTCGCGCCCGAGCTGCAAGTGATCGCACCGTGGCGGGAGTGGGATTTGCACTCGCGTGAAGATTGCCTGGACTACGCCGAAGCGCACAACATTCCCGTAGCGGCCAGCCGCACCAAGATTCACTCGCGCGACCGCAATCTTTGGCACATCAGCCATGAAGGCGGCGAGTTGGAAGATGCTGGCAACGCGCCCTTGGAAAGCACCTGGGTCTGGACGCGCTCGCCGCAGGACGCTCCCGACAAGGTGGAGACGGTGGAGATTGGCTTCGAGCAAGGCACGCCGGTTTCCGTCAACGGCAAGCACATGGCACCGATTGCATTGGTCGAACTGCTGAACGACATCGCGGCGCGCAATGGCGTGGGTCGCATTGACATTGTCGAGAACCGCTTCGTCGGCATGAAGAGCCGCGGCATCTACGAGACGCCCGGCGGCACGCTGATCCTGACTGCGCTGCGCGAGTTGGAAGCGCTGACGCTGGACCGCGAAGTGAAGCACCTCAAGCAGGAGTTGGCGCTCAAGTACGCTGAGATCGTTTACTACGGCCTGTGGTTTACGCCGCTGCGTGAGGCGCTGGATGCCTTCGTCAACAACACGGTGCAAAACGTGACCGGCTCGGTGCAGCTTGCGCTGTACAAGGGCAATGTGAACATCGCCAGCCGTAAGAGTCCGTTTGCGCTCTACTCTGAGGAGCTTTCCTCCTTCACGATGGGCGCAAGCTACGACCAGAAGGATGCTGCGGGATTCATCCGTATTCTGGGTCTGCCGGTGCGCACGCGCGCACGGTTGCTGGGAAGCCGCCTCATCGACAAGCAGGAGAGTGTGCGGTGAAGATGTGGTCTGGCCGCTTCCGCGAACCGCTCGATCCGCTCTTCGAGCAGTGGCAGCGTTCGTTTCCCTTTGACTGGCGTCTGCTTCCCCACGAGGCAGCCGCCAGCAAGGCGCATGCGCGTGCGCTGCAAACCGCTGGCGTGCTCACCACCAATGAGCGCGATGCGATTGTGCGCGGACTCGACGAATTGCTTGCCGCCTTTGCGCAAGACAAGGGCACGGCGGCCAATGCCATCTTCACGCTGCATCCGGATCTGTGTGAAAAGGCCGAAGACGTGCATCACTTCGTCGAAATGGCGCTGCACGCACGCATCGGTGAAACCGCGTTAAAGCTGCACACCGGACGCAGTCGCAATGAACAGATTGCCACCGATCTGCGCTTGTATGTGCGCGCGTCCATCGATGTAATGCTGGCCAATCTGGCTGCTTGGGCCGACGCGCTGGTGCAACAAGCCAAGCAGGCCGAAAACGCCGTAATGCCGGCCTATACGCACCTGCAACGCGCCGAACCCGTGCTGGCCGCGCACTGGATGCTGGCCTACGTGGAGATGATTCTGCGCGATGCCACGCGCCTGCAGGATTGCCGCGAGCGGCTGAACCGCTGTCCGCTGGGTTCGGGCGCAGTCGCCGGAGCCACGTTGACGCTGGACCGCGCGCAGATTGCGGCAGATTTAGAATTCGACGGCCCCACGGCCAACAGCATGGACGCCACCAGCGACCGCGACTTTGTGCTGGAGTTTCTGCACGCGCTCGGCTTGATCGCGCTGCACGCCAGCCGCTTTGCCGAGGAGATTACGCTCTACGCCACGCAAGAATTTGGCCTGGTGGAGTTGCCGGAGTCCTTCTCCACGGGATCGAGCGCAATGCCCCAGAAGATGAATCCCGACTTCACGGAATTGGTGCGCGGACGCACCGGGCGCATTCTGGCCGCAGCGCACACCATTGAGGTGCAGATCAAGGGATTGCCGTTGGCCTATAACAAGGATTTACAAGAGATGCAGGAGCCGCTTTTCGATGCGAGTGAACGCATGGAGACGTTGCTGCACCTGTTGGCACTGTTCACGCCGCGCCTGCGCTTGCGCCAGGATCGTATGACGCTGGCCAGTGAGACTGGCTTCTTGAACGCGATGGCAGCGGCCACCTATCTGGTGCGCAAAGGCATTGCCTTCCGGACGGCGCATGAGATCGTCGGCAACGCTGTGCGCTACGCTCTCGATCGCAAATGCGAATTGGACGCTTTGAAGCCAGAGGAATTGCAGCGCTTCAGCAAAGCCTTTGCGCCAGATTTTTACGACGCCATTGCGCTCGAAGCCACCTTGGACTGCCATGACGTTCCCGGCGGCACAGCGCGCAAGCGTGTGGCCACAGCTCTGGCCAATGCGGAGACGCGCGTCGCAGCTTTATTACAGACGCACGATGCCACGCGACAGGATCACTTACAGGAGGCGCACCATGCGCGTGCGTAAGGCGCGGCTGCCCGATGCAGCCAACATCTACGAACTCATCAACAGCCTCTCCGGCGATGGCACGCTGCTGCGCCGCAGCTTCCCAGAGATCTGCGAGAACATTCGCGACTTTACCGTCGCTGAATCCGACGCCGGAATTTTTTTGGGCTGTGGTGCGCTGCATCTGTATGGGCCGCATTTGTCAGAGATTCGCTCCATCGTTGTAACCCCAGCGGCTAAGGGAAAAGGCGCGGGCGGGAAAATTTTGCAAGCGCTGCTTGACGAGGCCGAATCGCACGGCGTGGCCTGCGTCTGCCTGTTCACGCGTATCCCCGACTTTTTCTTCCGCTACGGATTTCGCCAGGCCGAGCGCACGGCGCTGCCGGACAAGGTCTACAAGGATTGCACCAAGTGTCCGCGCCTGCACGCCTGCGATGAGATCGCCATGGCACGCGGTCCTCTGCCCCGCGTGGCCGTGCTGGGTCCAGCGCGCATGGAAGAAAATCTATTGACGATTTTGCAACCATAAAACGAATAAAATTCAATCATTCATGATGCACACATCCAGCAATTCTGAAGCCAAGGTTTTTATTGCGCCGGAGTCCATACCCGCCGGTTTTCGTTTCGCAGCGCTGCGCGCGGGCATCAAACCCAGCGGCAAGCCAGACATGGCCTGCGCGCTGGCCGATGCGCCCGCCACAGCCGCAGCCCTATTCACCAGCAATCGCGTGGTGGCTGCGCCGGTCACGGTTGGACGCGAGCACCTGCGCGCGAGTCATGGTTCTGTGCGCGTGGTTGTCGTGAACGCGGGCAACGCCAACTGCGCCACAGGTGAGGCAGGCCTGGCAGCGTGCAACAGCGTTTGCGCGGCTGCGGCCAAGGAATTTGGCTGCCCGGAGGAGCAGGTCTTTCCATCTTCGACCGGAATCATCGGCGTACCGCTTCCTGCGGAAAAATTGATTGCTGCGCTGCCAACAATTCAGCACACGGCGGGAGCGACACCGGAGCATCTATCCCAGTTTGCGCACGCAATTTTAACCACGGATACGCGGGCAAAAATAGCCGCAGCTCAGGTTCCTGTACAGGGAAAATCCATTCGCATCCTTGGCGTGGCCAAGGGCGCGGGCATGATTCATCCACAGCTGATTCCGCACGCCACCATGTTGGTGTACATCTTTACGGACGCACTTCTGCCCGCGGATCGCCTGAGCCGCATGTTGCAAGATGCTGCGGAGGAAAGCTTCAACTGCATCTCCATCGACGGCGACACCTCCACCAACGATACGGTACTGTTGCTGGCCAGCGGTGCCAGTAACGCGGAGTTGGCCGCCAACACGCCCGATGCGGAGTTTTTCGCCTCTGCGCTACGCGAGGTTTGCGCCTCTCTGGCCCGGCAAATCGTTGACGACGGCGAAGGCGTGGACCACGTGGTTGAGTTGCAGATTGAAGAGGCGGCCAATCGCGCGGACGCCTTGCGCATCGCGCGCAGCATTGCGCACTCGCCGCTGGTGAAGACTGCATGGGCGGGATGCGATCCGAATTGGGGACGCATTCTTGCTGCCATTGGTTACTCGGGTGTGGCCGTGGATCCGGCGCGCATCTCCATCTGGATCGGTGGCCACGCTGTCTGCACGCGCGGCGGACGCGCGGCAGAGATGAATGCCCACCAAGTACACACGGCGATGCTGGAGCGTAGCTACACCATTCGCGTTACGCTGGGCCTGGGCAGTGGACATTGCAACTTCATCACCAGCGATCTAACGGCGGAGTATGTGCGCGTTAACGCGGAGTACTCGACGTAGCGAACGTAGGATTCCAGTGCGACGTACTTTCCGAACATTTACAGTCCAAGTGTTCAGGGTCGGAAATCCATGGGGTCTCTCACGCAAGCCGCAAAGAGCGCGTCTAAGATGGGTACTCAAGATTTTATGAACGCTGGACAGGAACAAGCATCCGTTCCCGAACGAAGATAGGAATCCAAACATGGCAGCAAAAGGCGCGGCGAAAAAAATCTGGTCGCTCATCAGCGAAGAGAAGCTGCGGCTGATCTACACAAGCATGCTGCGTTACAGGCTCTTGCAGGAGCGACTACGCAAACAGAGCCGCTCCCGGCGTAGCCATGCGGATACTTCCCTGTGCGCGGGACCGGAGGCAATTCTGGCCGGAACGGCTATCGATTTGCGGCCAACGGATGCAATCGCACTCTTGCAGGGAAATGCTGCAGCGGCCTGGATCCAAGGTGTACCGCTGCAAACGGTACTTACACATGCCGACACAAACACGCCCTCGCAGAATTTCGCGCACAATTTTCTTCCGACAGCATCCTCCCCGGCTGCGTTGCTGCATCTTTGCCTGGGCTTTGCCTGGGCACATGCGCAGCAAAAGGATTCTGCCGTCGTTGTCGCTTATTTGAACGAAAGCTCCACTCCTGTTGCGGTACTGCAAGAGGCACTGCGCACCGCCAGCGCGCACAAACTGCCTGTGCTCTTTGTTTGCACAATCGAGGAGAGCGCAGCGCAATCGCAGTCTTCTTCTCGAAAAAAATTGACAGCCCTGCACACGCAAGCCCAAATCTGCGGCGTTCCCGGCATTCCCGTGGATGGCGCAGATGCGGTTGCCATCTACCGCGTGTCCTTTGAAGCACTGCAACGCGCGCGGAATGGCGGTGGCCCTACGTTGATTGAGGCAAAGCTACTTCGCGACAAAACCGCCGCGCATGCTTTTGCGGACCCCATCGCAACAATGGAGCGGTACATGGAGCAACGCGGAATCTTCGATGTGAAATGGAAACAAAAGACCGCTGCAGCGTTTGCAAAAGAACTCGACAAAGCAGTTGCCAGCGTGGCAGCAAGGGGTCGCAAATCCTCCCGGCAAAAACGGAATCGCTAAAGTTTTTTATCGATCCCCAAAAATAATTCGTACTTTTCCGCTACAGTTGTGTCTAACGTAGAGGCGGGTGCAGCCAATCCGCACGGGAGGGACAGAGCCGTTGAACAAGAGCAGAGTGACACGCAGAGAGATGCTGCGCACCGTTGGCGCGTCCTTGGGTGCGTCGGCGGGAGCATTTGCATTGGCGTCTCCGCTGAATGCGTTGACGCAACACTCCACACAGCCATCGGCCACACAAGCTCCAAAAACCGAAACGGAAACGGCCAAGAAATATCCCCACCCGCCGGGCGTCTTCATCAACCGTCCGCTCACACAGGTTTCCAAAGTTGCAGAAGCGCTGCTTGATGACATTGAGGGCCGCGGCGTCACCTATTTTTTTGAGCAATCGCACGCAACCACCGGCCTGGTGCGCGACCATGCCCGCTCTGTGGGCATCACGACCAATCGCCAGGGCAGCATCGCCGCCACTGGCTTTGGATTGAGCGCGCTCTGCATTGCCGCAGAACATCACTATCTGCCGCCCATCTTGTGTGAAGAGCGCGTGGAGCGCACCCTGGCCTTCCTGTTGGAAGAGTGTCCGCATGTTCACGGCTTCTTGTATCACTGGGTGGATATTGGCAGCGGCCAGCGCATGTTCAACTCTGAAGTTTCTTCCATCGACACGGCATTACTGCTCTGCGGCGTGCTGCATTGCAAGCAATACTTTGCCGGCAATGCGCGCATCGTTGCGCTAGCCAACACCTTTTACAGCCGCATCGATTGGCAGTGGATGCTCAACGGTGGCACGACACTCTCGATGGGCTGGACACCGGAGAATGGCTTCATCCACTATCGCTGGGACACCTATGCCGAACTGATGAACATGTATCTGCTGGCCATCGCCTCACCGACACATCCCATTCCTGCTGCGACGTGGAATGCCATCGATCGGCCCATCATCGAGTTTGGCGGCATTGAATACATCAGTGGCGTAGAGCCGCTGTTTGTTCACCAGTACGCACATGCCTGGTGTGATTACCGCGGGTTGCGCGACCTGCACGCAAATTATTTTTTGAACTCGATTGCCGCCACGCGCGCGCACCAACTTTTTTGCCTAACGCTCGGGCGACAGTTTCCATGGATCAATCAAAACCTCTGGGGCATCACTGCATGTGATTCGCGGCGTGGCTACTCTGTTTGGGGAGGGCCGCCGGAGTTTGGCAATGTCGATGGCACCATTGTTCCCTGCGCTACGGCAGGATCTCTGCCCTTTATGCCGGCGGAATGCGCGCATGTACTGCTCTCCATCCGCCAGCATTACGGCGAGCGCGCTTGGACGCGTTACGGCTTTGTAGACTCATTTCAGCCTGTGGCGGGCTGGTTTGCGCCGGACCTGTTGGGTATCGACCTCGGCGTAAGCATTTTGATGGCAGAAAACCTGCGCAACGGCGGTGTTTGGAAATACTTCATGCGCAACCCAGAGATCCAGCAGGCCATGCAGGAGGTTGGCTTCCATATCGACGCCGATCCAGCTGGAAATCTCTGCGCAGAGTCCTAGGCCCCAAAAATCCCCTCGGGAAAGACTTCCATGGACTCCCAGAGAACGGAAATTTCCATCGCAGAAATCCAGACGAGTCTACAATCTTGGATAGAAAGTAAATGCAACAAAATTATCTTCCACGTTAAGCGGTTAGACCTTTGTCCAGTTCACTCCATTCAGATTCGAGTTCTTGTTCGCTCACAGCTGTGCCAGAAGCGCAGGCAAAAAGGTTTCTACCCACATGGAGAGTGTTCTGGGTAGCGTTTCTGGTGCGCGTCGCCTACATGACGCTGGCGCACACCTACCGCTTCCGCCCGTATGGCGATCACTTCCAATTTGGATGGGAGATGGGCCGCATCGCGCGCGCGCTGGTGACCGGCTACGGCTATGCGGATCCATTCCGCGGCCACACCGGTCCCACGGCCTGGGTTGCTCCACTCTATCCACTGCTGCTGGCGGGCGTTTTTCGCATCTTTGGCGTCTTCACGCTGCGCTCGGCTTGGGTCATTCTCACCATCAACAGTTTTTTTTCTGCGCTCACCACGCGCACCACGTATGAAATTGCCGCACGCTGCCTCAATCGTCGCGTAGCAGTTTGGGCAGCGTGGATTTGGGCGCTGTATCCGGCGGCCATGCAATATGCCGTGCGCTGGGTCTGGGAGATGTCGCTAAGCACCTGGCTCTTCACGCTGGTGATTGTGCTGGCGCTGCGGATGCGCGGTATCGGTGAGCCGACAGAAACCGATTCACGGACACTGCCGCGCTGGCTGCTCTTCGGTCTACTCTGGGGGCTGATTGCGCTTAGCAATCCTTCCCTGCTGCTCTTTCTGCCAGCTAACGGAATTTGGATTCTGCTGGGCACGCACTCCATCCGCCGCCAGATAGCCTTCGCCTCAGCTGCTGCGCTGCTCTGTCTGGCCTGCATCGCTCCTTGGATCGTGCGCAATGCACTGGCCTTTCATCAATTCATTCCCATGCGGGCCAACTTTGGTGCCGAGCTGTACCTGGGCAATGGCCCCGGCGCGCAAGGTTTCTT
>JAJZMO010000313.1:0-4155 GCA_021798235.1 Acidobacteriota bacterium
GCTTGTATGGGGCACCCGTGGAAACAACGACACAAGCGCATTAAGGGTGGAGATTCAACTCCGGAGCACAGCGAAGAATCCAAGGGGATGAGAGTGCCGATGCGGCCTGTATTCTCTGCAATCTTCTCCCTCGAGGGGGACGCGCCTCATCGCATCCATGCATACTGCACAGAAGTACAACTTCAGCCACGGAGGGGATATTGAAAGAGAAAAGCGATCTTCGCTACACGCTCAAGACAGCCGTATCCGACAGTGGATCTGGGTTGCATCCTGCAAAAACGCCAAACTCCCCGCGCACAGGATCAACAACCACGGCGACCTGCCACGGCGCGGCGAAGTAGGCATGCTGCGTGGTGCGATCCGTGGCGGAAAGAAAAATTCCATAACCGGGGTGAGAGTGGTACCAGCCAAGGATTTGTTGGCCGGGATTTTGCAGCAGTCCACGCCAGATCGATGGCCAGGAAGCCGCACGCATCTTGACCTGCGCGATGCTGGCCTCCGCATCCGCTACCGGAAGTGCGGCGGCCAGCACGGTAAACACAAATCCCAGCGGATCGCGGTACGCACGCCCCAGCAAAATCCCCGCCTGTTCATGCGCCACCCACCGGCCTGCGTGTTCAATCATCTGCTCACGGAGCCGTTCTGGCAGCACCAAGGCAAAGCCAGCATCCGGCATGGGTGCAGCCTGTCCTTCGCCCAAAAACGATGCCAGCGCCCGCACCTCCAAAGGATCCACCTGCTGCAAATCGTTCCATCCCCAGTACGGCAGCGGCTCGCTCTGTGTGTTGAACTCAACCATGCCAGCGCTTCCCCTCACTCCACTGCAACAGCCGACCTGTGGCAGGCTGCGTCTGCGTGGGTAAAAACAAATCGTCGAGCGGAAAGAGTTGCGCATTGTGCTGCGCCCAGGCGGCGGCCTCATGATTGGCCACGCTCTTCCAGTTAAACTGCGCCGGATCAAAAACCAAAATCGAGGCAATGCGCAACACCAGACTATCCAGCTTCTCCGCCGGACTCCACTTGCCCAGACACACCATGCGATTGGGCCAGATATGCGGATGAAAGATGGGAGAGAGCACCGTTGCCTGCGGCGGCTCCGCTGGATACTGCGCCGGGAACTGAATGCGCACACGCGGTCGCGTGGTATAGAGCGGCTGGCCGTCTTGCAGACAGGCCACGCTGCGGCAGTGCAAGGCCAGCACAAATACGCTCGTCGGTTCGCCCTCGGCGCGTTCCAGCGTGATGCGCCCATGCGTCTGTTCTGCTAAGCGGAGCAACGCCTCGTGATCGTGCAGCAAGCGCCGCGCGCGCACCGTACTCACTGCGCGCCGCCTTCGACCAGCGGAAAGATTTGCAGCTCCGCACCATCAACGATGCCAACCTCGCCAATGGTTTCGTGATCCAGCAGCACGCGGTTGCGCGCCAGATCGCGCAGGATGAAGGAGTCCTCTGGCAAAGACCAGCGCAGCTGGCACTGCTCCATCAACTCGCCGATGGTGACCGACGTGGGCAGCGTGACCTCCGCGCGGCGGCTGCGATCGTACATGGAAAGAAAAATCGAAACACTCTGCATCTACTCCGCTCCCACTCCCGCCTGGGTTGTGACGGGTTGCATGCCCTGCACCTGCGTCTCTAGGTCGGGGCGCGGCACGGTCAACTCCACGCGCCGGATTCCCTGCCCTGTCTGCACATCCAGTATCGCCTGATGCGGCACTCCCAGGCGATGCAATTTTTCCTGCGCTAGTGCGCTGCCGCGCTGTACGGTCTGTGCCAAGACCGGCAAGCGCACGACGGCACAGCGCGGACAGGCTAAATCCTGCCGACGCAAATGGCGCAGCGGGATGCGCATCGGTTCTGTGCCACAGGCAGCACACTCCAGTCCTGTCACCAACTCCTGACGCGGCAGCCATGCCAACGCATCGGGCACAGCGCGCAAAACATCCTCAACACAAATGGCCTGCGGCGCAGCCGTCAAAAAAATCGCAGGCGCAATCCACTCCCGATCCGCAGCATGCACGGCGCAAATTGGATTTTGTCGCAGCGGAATCACCTGCATCTCGTTGCGCACAAGGTCCGTCGAGAGCATCTGGCCGGGCTGCAATGCCGACGCTCGGCTCTGTGCATCGTTGGCCAGTCCCGCTATCGCTTGCTGCACCAGCACGGCGGCCGTCCACGACGCAGGCAGCACCGATGCCGCCTGCGGAAGCGATTCGTCCAACAGCTTGCCCGCCAGCAAGCAGGAGCGGCGCTCGTTCATGCGCTGCCACATGCTGCGCGTCATGGTGCATTCGTAGCAAGCGCCGGTCTGCGGGGCGTGCAAGCTGACTTGGCCGATGCTCGCGCTCATGCCACCATTCCACCAAGCGACACCAGCGCGACGACACAGGCGATTTAACGCCCAACGTGCGGCAATGCTATCCAAGCAGCCCAGCACAAGATCATAGCTACGCAGCTCCCCCTCACCCATCTCGGATCCGATGTCTCCATGGAGCGCACTCACATCGACATCAGGATTCAGATCCATGGCTGCACGCGCAGCGGCCTGCGCCTTGTTGTGTCCCACGTCGCCTGCGCGGAAGAGCACGCAGCGCGCAAGGTTGCTCACCTCCACATGATCGAAGTCCACAATGCAGATTTTCCCTACGCCCAGCAGCGCCAGATTTTTGATGACCTCATTGCCGAGCGCGCCCGCACCCACAACCAGCACGCGCGCTTGTGCAAGGCACTCCTGCCTCCAACCTGGAATCAGTCGCTGCCGCGCATAGCGGTCCGCGCCGATGGTTCCGGCGTCAGCATCACGAAATTCAAAGGGGGTCTTCATGCTTTGGGCTTGAGCTGCAAGTGGCAGGAACAGCACCGCGGCACACTTCGTCCTTCAACAGGGCGTAGGCGGCATTGATCTGCTTGGCCCGCTCCTCGGCCCATAGGCGCAGGTGCTCTGGCTGCCGATCTGGATGAAATTTTTCCATTAACGCGCGGTACGCTTTGCGAATCGTCTGCGGGCTGGCGTTATGTTCCACTTCCAACAACGCATGGGCATCCAGCTCCACGCCGCGCTCCCTCCACAACACAGAACTGCCCCGCACGCTCTTCCCGGGGGAAGAGTCCGCTGCATCGCATAGATCCTGCCACTGCATTCCGCGCATAGTTGTCCAATCGGAGCTTTGCCACGACTATTGTGGCACAGTGCGCAAGCCCGTGCCTGGCGCACACGCAGTGGCCCGAAGCCATGCCCCGGATGCGACAGCGGTGCACACTGGCGGCCATGGATATTTTTTTGCTCTCGCAGTATAATTCTGACCACGGGAGGGTTGGGTCCGCCTCCCACCAGCTCGATCCTCTTCCTGCGGACCGGAGGAGATAGTCGATGATTTCACGCAAATTTCCCTTCTCAGTCCTTATCCTGATTCTGGCATCCTGTGCATTCGTGCCGCTCGCCGGGTGCAGCAGCAATAGCCCCTTCAACCCAGCCATTCAGCAGTGGCTTTGGGAGGGCGGCAGCAACACCGCCAACGGCAGTTCCTCCTATGGAACGCTGCGCACACCCGCCGCCAGCAACACCCCTCCTGCCCGCCAAGCTGCAACGCACTGGAGCGATACCAACGGCAACCTCTGGATGTTCGGCGGCATGGACGGAACCACCAATGGCACCGCAAACAATCTCAATGATCTTTGGCAGTACGGAACGAATGTCAATTTATGGAGTTGGCAGAGCGGCTCCAGTACCCCCAACGCACTCGGCGTCTACGGCACAATGGGAACCCCCGCAGCCGCCAATACACCGGGCGCACGCAACAGTAGCATGGGCTGGACCGACGCCACGGGCAACATCTGGCTCTTTGGCGGCGATGGCTATGCTGCTTCCGGAACCGTTGGTGTCCTCAATGATCTTTGGGAGTTCAACACCACCAACGGCCTTTGGACATGGATGGGAGGATCCAACACCACCAATGCTCCCGGCAGCTATGGCACGCTGGGCGTGGCCGCGGCAGCCAACATGCCCAGTGCCCGCCGCTCCGCAATCACATGGATCGATTACTCGGGCAACTTCTGGCTCTTTGGCGGCCAAAATACCGATGCGAACTCCACCCAAGGCTTTCTGAATGACCTCTGGATGTATAGCCCGAAAACAGGTCTTTGGACTTGGGTTGGCGG
>JAJZMO010000313.1:4255-9566 GCA_021798235.1 Acidobacteriota bacterium
GGTGCGCGCATGGGGGCCGTTGCCTGGTCCGATCTCAGTGGCAACCTCTGGCTCTTCGGCGGCTATGGCTTTGATTCCACCGGAACCCAAGGCTATTTGAATGATCTATGGAGCTATAACTTTATTGCGCAACATTGGATTTGGATCAGCGGCTCCACCACCGCCAATGCACCCGGCGTCTATGGTTCCCTCAACATGCCCGGAGCCACCAATACCCCGGGCGGCAAAACCAACGCGGTGGGATGGACCGATGAGGATGGAAACTTCTGGCTCTTCGGCGGCCAGCAAAACAGCACTTCTGGCTCCACGGCTGTGTTCAATGACCTGTGGTTCTATCAGCCGTAAACACGATGCGTCCGCTGCACAAGTTTATCGCGCAGCGGACGCATTGATTCACGCCGACTTCCTTTGCTGGCTCACTGCACATTCAACATGAATGTAGTCGTCGCCGTCAGATTCCCAGAAGTTCCATTCACCGTCACCGTGTAGCTTCCCGTGCTGGTTCCAGGGACCGTCAGAGATGCTGGCGGTTGGGAGCCGCTGCACCCAATCCCAGAACCACCCAGCCAAAGCAGGAGCACCACGCCGAAGCCTATCTGCCACAGCCGACGTTTCTGGATTCGACTCCTACGCAATTGCCCCAGCGGAAACAGCATCAAAAATGCAACGAAGACTGTCTCCGGCAATTTTTTATTGCCCCGCAAACCAGCAGTCACGGTGCTGGGGCCAGTGGTCGATATGGTCAATGCCTCCGTGGTGCTCGTTTGTCCGCTGTTAATATAGGCGTTTCCACTATTGCCCAACGAGCACGTCGGTGGAGCATTTGGGGTTCCCGTTCCTGCGTATTGGATGGAACAAGTCAATACCACTCCACCCTGAAATCCATTTTGTCCATCAATCGTAATCGTATTGGTATTGCCCGTCGTTTCCCCCGGAGTAGCAATCGTCAAGTCGGGAGCACTCAACGTGAAACTCATCGGCGGTGGTAACACCAGAAAATCAATGGAATTAGATGTAGCCGCGCTGTAGTTTGAGTCTCCAGAATATTGCGCGGTAATCAAAAAGGATCCAGCCACCGAAAAATTCTCTACAAAATTGACGGTGCCACTTGCCAGCGTCAGCGGAGATCCAAGCGCTACGCCATTGGAATAGATCTGCACGGTTCCCGTTGGTGCCGCGCTGCCACCGCTCACATTCAAACTAAACTGCGCGTTCTGCCCAACCACACTGCTCGTCACAAAGGAGTTCAGTGTCACAGTCGGCGTCATCTGCGCAGTCACCGTCTCTGTGATTGCACTGGAAGTCACTGCACCATAATTCGAATCCCCTGAATACTGCGCAGTAATCGCATAGGTTCCCACCGAAAAGCTCTCTGCAGGAGAAGTGGCCGCGTTGGCACTCACTGTCACTGCGGCTCCCAGAGCGGTTCCATTCGAGAAAAACTGCACGGTTCCCGTCGGAGGCGCACCCGCTGCATGCACGCTTGCGGTAAACGTAACCGGCATTGCTGGCGTTGTATTGGAAAAATTTGAAGTTACAGTAGCGACAGCCGAATAGTGCGTCGTAGACCCTGTCCATGCGCTCAGCAAATTCGCCACATCCAGCGATCCCCAGCCGGTCACTTGGTCATAGCCCGTGGTCAGCATGTAGCCCGCCAAGCCGCCCGTCAGCGAATTTGGCCCCGGCGTGCTGTTGTTGCACATGCTCGGTGTTGCCGAAGAACAGCTCGTCACTCCACTTGTCGCCACAGTCACATCATGAAAAGCAGTCGGAGTGCTTGCGGCCAAAGCATAAATTTCAGCGTTGATGTTTCCCTGCGGCCCTTTGAATTTTTGGTCAATCAAAGCCTGCACCCCCGCCATGGAGGGCGACGCGGCGCTCGTGCCACTAAATGCAACAAATTGTCCCTGGCTGCAGTCTCCGCCTGTATAGGCCAGGCAGCCAAAATAGCCATCGTGACCTGCGGCAGAAAAGGCCACGTCTGGCGTATCGCGGAAACCATCGTTGGGCACACCCGTACCTGCCTGCCAGGAGGGTTTGGTTATATAGGCACTGACTCCACCGCCGGAGGCTGCAAGTTGATACGAAGCGATATTCGTGTTGTATGGCTCATTCCAAGCCCCTTCGGGAATGTAGCTGAGTGCCGAGCCAAGCGTGGTGGTGTTGTTGTTCGCGCTCCAATACTGGCCGGGATTGGCTGTATCGTTGAACTCCGTTCCGCCCACGCAGGTGACGTAGGAAGTGGAACACAGATAATTGGGACTGGGGCTGGTTGGTGTTGCGGGGGGAATGCTTCCAACAGCCCCGCATCCATAAGCTCCTGTATCTCCAGCGGCAACAAAGATCGAAATTCCTTCGGCTGCGCCTTGCTGGGCCAGCGTATCCCAATCCTGCACGGCAGGCTGTCCTGCATCCGACTCACAATCTCCAAAGCTGATGCTCAGAATCGGATCCACCTGGACATCAATGGCATAATTTGTCGTTATATCTACTCCATCTTCTGTCTGAGAACTCGCGCTTGCGATCAGATCCACGCCCGCTCCGGACGCGGTACCAAAGCTACGATCCACATCCAGTGTTGCCTCATCTTGATTGCCGTCGTTGGTAACACCTGGATTCGTGCCATCCGTGGGAATAATCTCGTTCGGTAATTGACTGGGAAGTCCCGCAATCTGCTCATACTCGGTAATGTCGGAGTTGACCACCAACGAACGCCCCACCAAGGCAATGTGCTCCCCCGCTCCGTTGATGCCTGCGTTGTAGACAGGGTTGAGGTCATAAATAGTAGCGAAATCCGCAGGCAATACATAGAAATTGCATGTGCTAATCGTGCTTCCCGTGCAGTTGGAGAACTGTGGGGACGCGGACATGGGCAAAATGCGCGAATGCACCATGGGATGCAGATGAATTTGAGACAGGCCGATAAAGCCCTGAATGGCACCAGCCAGTGCGGCAGGAATCATCGGCTCCGTGTTGATGGAAATGCGTTGCTCCGTCTGCTGCCTGCCCTGCACCTGCTCCTGAACGTTGTAGTAGTGAAATTCCGTTCCCAATGCTTTGCCAACGGCTGCAGCACTGCCATGGAAGGTGATGCGCATGCGGCTGTTCGAGACGCCGTCGACATGCAGGCCCTGGCTTTGCAACCAGCCGGTGACGGCGGTGATGTTTTGCTGGCTGGCTCCGAAGCGCTGGCCCACTTGCTGGGGCGTCAGCCAGTGGTGATATTGGGGAGAGCCGGGCGTTTGCTGGGCCTGCAGCAGTTGCTCCAGTGCTTGCTGCTGCGCAGGCGTCCGCGTAAGCAAAACGGTGAGATGTTGCAGGGGCAGATCCGCAGCCACGGCACCGGCATTCGCAGCCGACTGCGCCCAGATTGCCTTATGCCCCTTCAATTGTATTTTTTGACTCAAATCCACTGCGGACTGCGCCTGTGGCACACGCTGCGCTTGCACCGCAATAGAAACCACGCAGCACAGCAAACCTGTCCCTAGCAACGCCCGTAACGGTTGCAAACCAGCAAATCGAACTTTCAACCCAACCATTTCCGTCAAAACTCACTCTCTTCCGAGGCGAATATCGCCCAGCACTGTCTGACGTACCCATCTGGGACAGTAAAAAAAATAATTTTGCGTGCAGCGAAGCTCTGGGGATTATAACGTTCAGCCAAATTCATCCGAAAGCAATCTTCAGGAATACCCGGGCGTGTATTCACAAATGTCCATATGTACACACAGGAAATATCCTGTTTACTATCTAATAGATAGATCCATATTTCCGCGCGCACAAAAAGAAAAGGTAACCATACGATAGTAACCGCCCCCCTGTATCCGATGGGTAAAAATATTCTTGACAAAATAGATTTATTCTTGACAATCCGGCGAGGTACGGGGCATTGTTACCAGAGATGCACACACCAATGTGCATTGAGTGTCTTGCTCTGGCACTCCGTGCGTGTTAATTATGGCGACAATAATGCCCCCCGTGGCTTCGCGGGAAGTTTATCGTTGTGATTTTTGCTCCTTGGTGCAGTTTCGCACTGCAAGCTTGCTCTGCAGGCGTTGTCATAAGCCTTTGGAGGCAGAAGAGGAGCCGGAACCGACCCCTGTCGCGCCCGTTGCCGTCGTTCCGCGTATCCAAGCAACCCAACCGTCCGAATCCGCCGTTGCGTTACGAATCCGAGAAATTCGCAGCCAGCGCAATATGAGCCAGCGACAGCTGGCTGCAAAGATGTCGGTTCCGCGCACGTATATTTCCAAAGTGGAGAATGGACGCGCAACGCCTACTCTGACTTCGCTGGAACGGTTGGCCGAGGCTCTGAGCGTACACTTGAGCGATCTTCTGCTGGAACGAAGCAGCGAAGAGCGGCAAGAACTCAAAGCGATCCTCGCCGATCCGTTTTTGGCCGAGATTAGCCAGTGCGTCTTCATGCTGGATGCGCTGCAACGCACCACACTGCTCAACCACATTCGAGACATGGCCACCGGACAGCGCAAGACTGCGTAAGCGCCCGCATACCAGCGGCGACACGCAAGCCTTTGCAGCCTGTCCGGGGCTTGTGCTACGTTCGAACATGTTGAGGTGGTTGCTTTGGGTCCGTCCGCACCCTTGAGCCGAGTTCATGAATTGGCTCCCGAAGAGCTGGAACTCTACCGTTTGCTCGACGCAGAACGGCTGCCGCAGCATGTCGCCATCATTATGGATGGCAATGGACGCTGGGCGCAGCAGCGCCGGTTGCAACGTTTCTTCGGCCACCAACAGGGCGCAGAATCCGTTCAATATGTCGTTGAAACCGCCTCTCGCATTGGCCTTCCCTGGCTGACGCTCTACGCCTTTTCCCTGGAAAACAATCTGCGCCGTCCCCGCACGGAAGTCAGCTTTCTGATGCGCCTGCTGAAAACCTATTTGGTGGGCAACATTCGCCGCATGAATGACAACAACGTGCGTATTGCCTACATTGGCCGCACGCAGGAGCTGCCCACCGAGGTGCAAGACACCATGCGCTGGGCCGTCGAACAGACGCAGCACAACACGGGCACCACGCTCACGCTGGCGCTGAACTACGGCGCGCGCGGCGAGATCGTCGATGCGGCCCGCACCGTGCTGCGACGCGCGATAGCCAGCGGGGCGCAAGCCGGACTCAGACCGGAACAATGTGTGGAGAGTTGCGCACAGCAGATCACCGAAGAGGCCATCGGTCAGCATCTTTATACAGCGCATATGCCCGACCCCGATCTAGTGATTCGCACCAGCGGCGAGATGCGTATCAGCAATTTTCTACTCTGGCAGATCGCCTACGCTGAGATTTACGTCACCG
>JAJZMO010000159.1 GCA_021798235.1 Acidobacteriota bacterium
AAGGCTGGACCCCGACCGTGTACGACTGCTGCGCTCAATGCTTGCGCCCCATACAGCAGAACGACGATGCGATGCTCTGCACGCATTGCGGCGGCAGAAATCTGAGGGTTTTGAAATGACCGACCCCACCGCTCCGCGCGAGCTAACCTACGAAGAGCGTGCCACCTGGGGCGAGTGCCCGGTGTGCCATGCGAAACATGGAGAATGGTGCAACGGCGCATATGGAATTGCGCTTGGCCGCAATGTCAACGGTGAGCTGCCCGAGCAGGGCGCGCACCTAGGCCGATTACAGCGCGCGCCGATGCGCGTAAGGATGGTGGAGTGTGAGCGACAAAAATGACCCCGCTGTCATCTTGGCCGAGTTGTGGTCATCATGCCGAGTCGTGTTTTATCCAGAAGCGGGTGACTTGCGCGGTGACTATCCAATTGAACACGCGCCGGGTGCCGGAAAGGATGCGCGCCAGCTTATCGAGGCGCGGCTCGCAGAGCGCATTTTGCACCGCGCTCGCTGCTGCGAAACAATGGAACACGCACACGCGCAGGAGAAACAAAATGACTGACCATCCCCGCCTCCCTCGCTACATCCCGACCTGCGTCGGCACCGCCTATGCCGGAATGTCTAAAGAGAGCAAGCCGGGTGTGTACGGTCCAGAACAGGACCCGAATCACGGCCCCTACGTGCTCGCTGCCGAGGCCGATGCGGAGATCGACAGGCTGATGCAGTGGGTTAGCGATCTTCAATCAGGAATGTATGTCAATTGTGTGTACTGCGGCCACCGCTATGGTCCTGGAGAAACTACCCCTGTGAGCATGGCTGACGCCCTACGCGCTCACGTTGAGGCGTGTCCTAAACACCCGATGTCAGCACTAAAGGCAGAATGCGACCGCCTCCGCGCCGAGAACGCCCGCTTCCGTAAGCTCTATCACCTGCTGGCACGAGACGTGATTTTCTTCAGCCAGTACGACGAAGACACGAACACGTGGCCGGATTGCGGTGAGTTTTTCTCGCCGTGTGTTCTTCTGAATGACACGTTTGCATACGCCACCGCAGACGCTGAACGGGTGACAGATGATCAGCTTGACCTGTTGATTAAAATGGACCGGCAGTTCGGGCAGTCTGGCGTCGTAGCTTGGGCTGCGCAGGTTCGGGGCTCCGAACCGCTGGAGCCGTACAGGACCGAGAAATACTGCGCGGCGAGAGAGTGGCTGCGAACGGCGAGCCCGGCAACGGGGGCAAAGTAGGCGTGGCTGCCATAGACAAAATCTACGGTACTCGCGAGGAGCGCAGGGAGTTGAAGCGGTTCATCCGACGCTCTGGGCTGCCGGGCTACCGAAAGCGCGCGCTGTACCGCTACTTCTACCCGCCGAGCGACGCCTACGGCCCACTGACGAACTTTCCGACAAGTGTTGATCGGTGGCTATGGCGGCAGGCTGGGTTGCCATTGTGGGTTAGAGAGCGGTTAAAAGCACAATATGACTACACTTGACAAGAAGAAGTACGTCGTTCGAGAAGTGCCCTACATGCGCGGCTCACACCGCCGGGTGCTCGATCGCTGCGCGTTCCTGCACGAAGCGATGCAGCTGGCCGAGGCGGTATCGCACGAAGGCCGCTGTGTAATCGTTGAGCTTCGCGGGCAGCAGATGGCCATTTGGCTCAATGGCCAGCTTCAGACACACTGAGCTTGACAGTCTATGTAAAGTAGTGTAGAGTAATCCCATAAGCTGTTTTAGTAGTACGAGGAGCGAGTCGATGTCTATTCCGAATATCAAAGATACGGTACGGAGCGCTGTGGAGAAAGCAGTGAAGGACGCACTGCAGGAAGTCCTGGGCGAACTGTTGGGAACTTCAGCTGCGACTCCTGCGAAGCGCGCGGCAAAGCCGGTTGCTCCACTGCCGAGCATCGTGTGTGTGAAGGCAGGAAGCAAGCCGCCCCGCAACGGTTCGACTCTGCGCACGGTGTTCGACACGATCAATGCCAATGGCCCGCTGCGCACGGCGGATGCCGGACCCTGGCTCAAGCAGCTTGGCGTGCCGGGCAATACTGTTGCCAAGCTGTGGAAGGGCGGATATCTGCAGGAAGTCGTGCTCGGAGCCGGAGAAAGCCATGAGTGACCAGACTTTGAAAGCGATGTCCAACAACGAAAAAATCCAGACACTGTTGAATGCTGCAGCGTTGGTAATTGGTTTTGCAAAGCTGCAGAGCAAAGGCGAGCTGGAAGGGTGCCGTTTAGGGCTGCGGCAATTGTGGAAAGGCTTTACTGATGACAGCACGCCGCAGCGACTTCGCCACGAGGCGGAAATAGTGCTGGACTGCTTTTTCGATTTTGAAGGGGACATGCTGGCGGCAGCCGAGAGTATAAAGAAGGCGATAAACGCGCTTTGTCCTAACACGCTGCACGACATGGTTGAAAGCAAATTGGAGTTGCGCGCCGCACGCAATGCGACTGAGATTCTGGAAGCGAAGCCCGGAATTCGAGTCCAAATAGATCAGGCGGTAAAGAAATGAGAACTTCACAGACAGCCTACGTCGTTGTAGGAGACGAGCGATTGGTTGCCCATTACACGGTGTACGGCAAACACGTTCCGGCTCAGCTGTACGGTGACTATCCTCACCCCGAGGAATGGCCCGAAGTGGAGCTGGACGGCCTCTATGCCAGCGATGGCGTTACGGACCTGAGCGGGCTGTTGGAGTTCGGGCCGTTGCTGGACACTGTGCAGGAGCAGGTTGAGCAATACGTGGCTGAGCGAGAGCTGGAAGGGCCTGATCCTGACGAGGCTTATGAGCGCGCGAAAGAGCAAGAGCGGCTGCAGAAGGAGGGAGTATAATGGGCTGCTACATCAACCCAGCTACTGAAAGCAAAGAGGCGTTCCTGTTTCGCGAAGGCGAAATGCTTTCAGGGCCGTGCGAGATTACACCTACGCACCTACCCGTCTGTGCTGTAGACAACGGCAGCTTCGTGGCAGCAGCCGTGTGCTTTTGTCAGTCGGAGATTGAAGCCTTCTCAGACCCTGACGATAGACGGTTGAAGGTGTGGTTTCGTGTGAGCAGAGAGAAGCTGCGGGAAGTCTCGCCACTGGCAAAGTACGAGTGATGAAAGAAAGTGCTTGACAAAGGGTGTAGAGTAGGTAAACTTTGCAATGCTGTGAGCCGAAGCTGTATCGGTTATCCATTGGGTGGACGAGGTCGTTGGTGCAAGTCCAACCTTCCCGAACCTGACGGGAAGTAGCTCAGTAGCTAGAGCGCGTAAAATCCGATTGGCACACCACGTTCGCAGCGCCAGTTTTTATGACATGTTGAGTCGGAGTTGTGTCGGTTACCGTTTGTCGTGGGTTCGAGTCCCACCAGTATCCGCAAGGGTGCTGTAGTTCAGTGGTAGAACACCAGTAAATACCGATCTACGTTCACACATTCAACGTGTCGCCAGTTTGAGAGCCGGAGTTGATGGGTTATCTATGCTAAGGTCTGCCCATTAGCACAAACACGCTCTCTTTGAGCTTCGGGCCGGAGCCGGTTGGTTATCACTCTGAATGATTCCACCAACCAGCGCACACACGTCCGATCTGTTGAAGGGTTGAGGGTGTTTTGCACAGTCTGTGACGCAACCTGCGGGGCAACGTCCCGATGGGGGCCGGGGAGGTAGCCATTCCAGTGATCCGGCCTGCGTCTCCAACGAGGAGAAGTCAATGTCCTACGCTCAGCATTTCAAGAACACTCCGCAGTCTGAGCCGATCTTCGGCAAGCCGATGGTGAAGAATGCGGCCGGCGGCTACGTCTTCGAGGTGGATGATTGGCAGCGCCTTCGTCGATTCCTCATCCTGGGCTGCGAGGGCGGCTCGTACTACGAGAGCGAGCGCAAGCTGACGCTGGAGAACGCTGCGTGTGTGCAGCGCTGCCTCGCAGCGGACGGCCCGCGCACCCTGCAAATGATCGTGGAAGTGTCCGATCAGGGCCTCGCTCCGAAGAACGACGCAGCGATCTTCGCCCTGGCGATGGCCACGCACTTCGGTAACGAGGAGACGCGCCGAGCGGCTTACGCAGCGCTTCCGCAGGTCTGCCGCATCGGCACGCACCTGTTCCAGTTTGTCGAGGCGCGCGAGGCGATCGGCGGCGGCTGGGGAAAGGGAATGCGTCGGGCTGTGGGGCGCTGGTACAACCGGGATGATCTGGTGCTTCAGGCTCTCAAGTATCAGCAGCGCGGGGGCTGGTCGCACCGTGATGTGCTTCGGCTGGCTCACCCGGAACTTCCGACGCGCGCCAAGGTGCTCGATGCGATCTGCCGCCCCGAGAAGTGGGTGGAAGTGCAGGATCGGCTGGCAGAGGGCTATGTGCGGCTGCAGAAGGCGACTACGGCTAAGGAAGCCGCACGCATCATCATCGAGTACGGCTGCCCGCGCGAGTTCGTCCCGACGCAGTTCCTGACCGAGCCGGCAGTGTGGGCTGCTTTGCTGCCGCATATGCCGATGACGGCGCTCGTGCGTAACCTTGGCAATTTGTCCAAGAGCGGGCTGCTCGTGCCGCTGTCCGAGGCTGCCAAGACGGTGCAGGCGAAGCTGACGGATGCTGTACTGGTCAAGCGCTCCCGGCTGCACCCGTTTGCGGTGCTCCTGGCAGCCAAGACCTATGCTCAGGGGCATGGGATGAAGGGGAGTGGAACGTGGACGGTTGTGCCGCAGGTTGTGACGGCCCTGGACGAGACCTTCGAGCTGGCTTTCCAAAACGTCGAGCCGACCGGCAAGCGCTTTGTGCTGGGAGTAGATGTGTCGGGGTCGATGGGGGTGTCCTTGGGAGGCTCGGTGCTGTCCGCTGCCGAGGCTGCGGCTGCGATGGCGCTCGTGACGGCGCGCACGGAGCCGAACTACTTCATCATGGGGTTTGCAACCGAGTTCAAGGACTTGGGCATCACTGCCAAGGATACACTGCCGACGGTCTTGCGAAAGACGCGCGATCAGAATTTTGGTGGCACCGATACGTCAGTTGCCATTGAGTGGGCGCTTCGTCAGAAGATCGAGGTGGACGTGTTCGAGATTCTGACCGACAACGAGACGTGGGCTGGCAACGTGCATACGTGCAAGGCACTTGAGAACTATCGTCGGCAGACTGGCATCCCGGCCAAGCTGGCAGTTGTTGGATTCACGGCAACGCAGCGCAGCGTTGCGGATCGTGCAGACTTGAACAGCATGGACTTTGTTGGCATGGATGCGTCACTGCCTGTCGCCCTTCGGGCTTTTGTGGAGCTTTAATATGTCTCGTCCGGTACCCCGTAGAGGAAGTCGTAGTTTCAGCAATCGCATCTCCATGTACATTCCTCCTACGCTGATGAAAAGGCTGGAGGCGTGTTTAGAACGCCAATACGGGGGGCCGGACGGCATTCCATACGGTATCATGTCGGCCCTCGTGCGGCAGCTGTTGGAACAATACGTTGACGCCAGTGAGCGTCAGCGCAGCGTGCCACCACCTGTGCGAGTCAAGCGTGGAAGCTGAAGATCGGCGGCGGCTGACTGCCCTACGAGCAGAACAGCTGGTACGGGAACTGACGCCGGATGAAGTGCAGGAGGTCGTTCGGCTGATGCGCGAAGAGCGCTTCAGCGCCCGGCCTGCGAAGAAACAAGCGCGCAAGCGCAAAGCGACGAGTGAGGAGTCAGACGATGAATAAGGTAGTGCCAGCCAAAATAAAGTTGATGGTGGAGTACAGAAATCCTACGCCTGCGCACTGCGATCTTGCAGTGTGGGTCAACGGTGGGTTTGCAGGAACGCTGCGATTGCGGCAGGAGGAGCTTTCTACATTTCAGGACGTGCTGATTAACGGAATTGGCACAGATGTTGGAGACGAAGTGCTATTCAAGGGTTCTCCAGACTATAAACCCAAGCTGCCAAAATAGGAGTCGTTGAAATGCCTGAACAGCAAGCACAAAAGAAAGCACGCGGCTGCGTCAAGCTGCGCCGTTGCAGCAAGTTCAAGATTTACTACAAGACACAGTTCCTGCAGACAGCGCGCAACAAGGACAGGCGGTTGAACCGCCACTTGCGCTCGCACCCGAACGATCGGCAGGCGCGTGAGCGCTATGGCGAGAAGTCGGCAGCTGGCGTGCGGCTGAATCACAAGGGCCGCAAGCTGGCGAAGCGTGTAGCATCATGAATGACGAGCACATGGTATGCTCGAAGTATCTTGGGAATGGGTTGCGTGCCGTCTACGATACCGACCAAGAGCGTGTGCTAGTACAGCGCGTAAATGCCGACAACCAGACGATCGAGCTTGATAAACAGGCAGCCGAAGCACTTCTGCAATTTATGGCTGCCGTATGGGGAGACAGTCGATGAACGAATTTCCAAAGGTGCTGGACAGCACGATGGTAACGGCTTTCAGAGCGTGCCCCGAGCAGTTCCGGCGCGAGTACATCGAGCACCTGCGGCCGGCTGCGCCGAACGTGCATCTGCACGCGGGTGCGGCGTTCGCCACGGGCATCGAGGCAGTGCGCAAAGCCTTCTACCTCAATAATGCTTCAGCCGAAGATGCGGAGCAGGCGGGCATCGTCGCGCTCACGGCAGCCTATGGGGATTTCCAGGCCCCCGAGGGAAGCGTCAAGACCTGTGCTCGGATGGTCGATGCCCTGCGCTTCTACCTTCAGAATTACCCGTTGTCGCGTGAGAATGGGTACCCGCTCGTGCTTGGCGATGGCAAGCTGGCGGTGGAGTGCAATGCGGCCGTACCGCTGGATACCCTGCACCCGGTGTCGGGCGAGCCGTTGCTCTACTGTGGGCGCATCGACGCCGCGCTCGTCTGGGATGGCACGGTGCTGCTGACGGACGAGAAGACCGCCAGCCAGCTCGGAGCACAGTGGGCCAGTAAGTGGACGCTGCGCAACCAGTTCTTGGGCTACATGTGGTTGATGCGAGCCTTCGGGGTGAAGGCTTCGGGCATGCTCGTGCGGGGCATCGCGGTGCTGGCTGAGAGCCGCAGCACGAATGCCGCACGCGCCGCTGCGAAGAAGCTGTACGACACGCAGAACACCATCATCCTCTATCCTGAGTGGATGATCGAGCGGTGGAAGGTACAGCTTGAACTGACCGCGAAGCGGATGGTGCGTGCTTGGGAAACGGGCGAGTGGGAGATGGACTTCGGAGATGCCTGTACGGCCTATTCCGGTTGTGCTTTCAAGCCGTTGTGCGAAGTGCAGCATCCTGAGAACTACATTGAGGGCAACTACAAGCAGGTAGTGTGGGAGCCCCTAACCAGAACCGAACGGGAGTCGAGCAATGTCAACTAGTGGTGCAGTTCTTGAGCAGTGCTGGACTGCCTATTTGGCAGACCTGCAAAAGATAGACGGGCTGAAACCTGCGCACGTCCTTACGCTGCGATCTGCATTTTTGGTCGGGGCGTCAGCGGCGCTTGCGGCAGCACTGGAGATAGAAATACGTATGGACCTCGAACAAGGTGAACAAGCGCCTTCGGCAACACGCAGTATCCAGCTCCGTGAACTGGCCGTCTTTATAAGCAACAGGATGAGGGAAGTTGGAACGGAGTTGAAGCAATGAAAGTTCCTGGCTGGAAGGTTTTGCTGGAAGGCCCGACCGGCGTCGGGAAAACAACGGCCATTCACACGCTTGTCGATATGGATATCGAAGTGTTCTACCTCAGTGTGGGAGAGGCGGCTGGCGTCGAATCGCTGCTCGGCTATTGGCGCGATCAGGACAAGCCGATTCCCGACAACCTGCACTACTGCCTGCTGGAAGCGCCGCAGGCGGGCTTCAAAGAGCTGGAGACGATGGCAAAGAACATCAACATGCTGAGCTATGAAGCACTTGCAAAGATGTCAGACCCCAACAGGTCGAAGCACAACCACTTCATCATGCTTCTAGGAGCGTTGTCGAAGTTCGTGGATCAGAACGGCAAAGACTTCGGCGCTGTGGATTCTTGGGACGGCAACCGCGTGCTCGTGATCGACTCTCTGACCGGCGTGAACAACGCTGCGATGTCGCTGGTGGTCGGGGCGAAGCCCGTGCGTAGCCTGCCTGACTGGGGCGTGGCGATGCAGCAGATCGAGTCGCTGTTGCGGTTGCTGACCGATGGGTGCGAGTGCAGCTTTGTTCTGATAGCGCACGTCGAACGCGAGACAGATCAGGTGTTGGGCGGAGTAAAGCTGACGGTGGGGACGCTGGGCCAGAAGTTGGCGAGCAAAGTGCCGCCGCTGTTCAGCGACGTGATCCTGGCACGCAGGGACGGAACGAAGTTCTTTTGGAGCACGGCTAATGCTCAGGCCGATTTGAAGGCCCGTAACCTGCCCATAAGCGACAACCTGTCGCCCGATTTCAAGCCGATCGTGGAGCGCTGGCGCAAGCGATTCGGTTGAATAGTTGATGAAGTGAACTGAAGGCTGTTGAAGCCGTTGTTAACTTGGAGTAACTAAAGTGACTGATAGCGTATTTGATCCGAACACGTTCCTCGATGCCGAAACCACTGCGGCTTTTACTCGGCGTCCACCGATCCCGGCAGGAGTCGAACTGTTGGGCATCATCGGTGAACCGCGCGTGCAGAGGTTCTCGAAGAAGGACGGCAGCGGGGAGTTCATGAAGGTCTTCATCCCGGTGACGGTCGATCTGACGAGCTACCCCGAGGTGCATGCGCACGTTCAGCAGAATACCGTGATTCTGACGGACAACATGTTCCTCGATGTGACAGATGACGGTCGGCTGGACGATACGCCGGGTCGCAATCTGCGATTGGGTAGCTATCGCAAAGCCACTGGGCTGAACGAGGAGGGCACACGCTTTACCCTGCGCATGCTGCAGGGGCGTACCGTGAAGGTCCGCATTCGGCAGGAGCAGGATCAGAACGGCGAGATGCGGGATGCGATCGGGAGCGTGGGGGCACCGTAATAGGGCAGGAGAAGTAGCTAAGGGTTAGTCTGCTACTGAACTTCCGGCTCCCGTGGCGAGGGGGAGCTTTTGAGTACCCTCGCCGACTTTTTGAATTAGCAGAGTCATGTCTTCCAAAACAGCATCTACAAGCAAGCTAGCTGCAGCCCGCGACGCTGCGCTGGTCTTTGCCCTGCTGTGGCTGGCGTTCGGCTCGATCCTCACCGTCCGCCGCTGGTACGACCGTCAGCAGCCGGCCGCGTGTTGGGTGTCGATGCGCATGCGCTGGAGCGAGCCGGCGGGTGAGTGGCTCGGTGTGCGCCTGCATCGAGCGTATCGCACGCAGGCGGAGTGCGTGGCGGCGACGCCGGTGACGATGTTGGAGACGGTGGGCAACGAGAGCTACCGCATGCAGTGGGCGTGCGTCAAAGTGTGGAGGGTGAGGTGATGGCAGAGAAATTCCGCGAAGTCCAGCCGCTGCGAGACGTGCATGGAATCGTTGCTCAAGTCTGCAACGAGCGTTATGACGATAGCGGCGAACACTTCGGAGACAATTTTGGCTATCGCTCTGTTTACCTTGACATTCGGTGCATGTCAGTCCCCGAAGCCCGCGCCCTGCGCGACTGGCTCGACAAGGCCCTCCCTGAGCAAACGGTGACGGTATGTTGGACAGTGCCTGCCGACCAGGAGGC
>JAJZMO010000107.1 GCA_021798235.1 Acidobacteriota bacterium
CGTCCGCCGTTAACAAGCACCACGCATTGCTCACAATCGCTTACAAATGGGCGCGGCGCAATTCCACCGAGTGCAGGGCAAGCTCCCGTGCCGGGGGCCGTGCCATGCGACAACAATTCCGCCCGCTATCCTTTGCCTCGTAGAGCGCCGCATCTACCTTGCGCAGCAACTCATCCGCGGGCAGTGCTGGCCAGTCGCTGCTCATCAGCACTCCAAAACTCATCGTAATCGGGATTGGCCCCACATCCGAAGCGACTGGCTGACTCCCGATGGACATGCGAATCTCCTCAGCACGCGCCATCACCCCATCCGGGTCGCAATTGTTGAGCACGATCAGAAACTCCTCGCCGCCGTAACGTCCCACATAATCATAGGAGCGCACGGCTCCAGTCAGGCGACGCGCCACTTCGCGCAGTACCTGGTCGCCGACTACGTGCCCCCGCGTGTCGTTGACCTGTTTGAAGTGATCGATGTCTCCCAAGAGCAGCATGGTGCAATCGCGCTCGCGTGTGGAACGCGTCAACTCCTTGGTCAACAGCTCCATAATGATGCCGCGATTAAAGAGAGCCGTCAGCGAATCATGCGTAGCCTGATAGCGCATATTCTCGCGCGCTTCCACCAGGCTGTCTTCCAACTGCAATATGCGCAGCCCCGTGCGCAAGCGCGCTTTTAGCTCCTCCGGATTAAACGGCTTGATCAGATAATCATCCGCCCCGGATTCAAGACCTGCGACGATTTCTTGGGTGGAATTTTTTGATGTCAGCAGAATGATGTGTACATATTGCTGCTCGCGTTTTTGGCGCACCTCGCGGCAGACGCTGGGGCCGTCCATCTTCGGCATCATCCAGTCGAGCAGCGCCAAGCGCGGCCCATCCATCCGGCACAATAACTCCGCTGCGGCAACTCCATTGTCCACGGCGGTCACTTCATAGCCTGCACGTTCCAGCATGGAGCGCAGCAGATGCAGCGACATGTATTCGTCATCTGCGATGAGAATCTTCATGCGGTTGCTCCAGAACTTTGCCCCAACTGGCTCCAGATTCTGGCCACGGCACGATCCAAGTCTGCAATCGCCTCAGCCAGTTCCCCTTGATTTTGCGTTTTGCCAGCCATTTCTACCCGCGCCGCAGCCAGTGCAGCTTGCGGCATGGCCAAGTTGGCGCACATCCCTTTCAAGGTATGCCCAGCGGAATGGATTTGCTGCATCTGGTTTTCATCCAGAGCCTGCTGTAACACTTGCCGCTGACGAGGATACTCTTCGCGGAACATATCGAGTAAGTCTTGCATCAATTCTCGATCATTTTCCACACGCGCCAGCAACTCTTCGAAGTTAATATCCACGCTTTGCGATTGCATTTCGGTTGCCATAATTTGTACGCCCCCCGAATCTTTTTCGGTTCTTAATGCACCAAGCTCTCCTCTGCTTTTGTCTGCTGGATGCGTTGGAGGACTTGATCCAATTCCTCCGTGCGAATGGGCTTCACCAAATACCCATCCATGCCTGCACTCAGGCACCGTTCTTGGTCTCCTTGCATTGCGTGCGCTGTCAACGCAACGATGACCTGGTGCGTCATCGTACCTTCTTCCATACTGCGAATGGCAAGTGTGGCCTCAATGCCGTCCATCACTGGCATTTGCACGTCCATGAGCACCAGATCAAACTTGGAGTGCTCCAAGGCATCCAGGGCTTCCCTCCCATTGACGGCCAAGGTGACCGCATGTCCTTTTTTCTCTAATAAGCGCAAGGCTAAGCGCTGGTTCACCAAGTTGTCTTCGACCAAGAGGACGTGCAATGCGGCCGCCGAATCGAGATGCTGCTGCTGTCCCAAAGGCGGCGTTGCCGCAGGGACATCGGCCAGCGCCGCAGACTGAGGCTGAAGCTCCACGATCATGGATTGCAGCAATTCCGACTGGCGAATGGGTTTGAGCAGACAGGCCCCAATCTGCAACGATTCCATTTGCGCGCGCTCCACAGGATGCGCTCCAGAACTCAGCAGCAAAATGCGTAGCGCTGCATAGGATGGGTTCTCCCGGATTTTTTCTGCCAACATCCGCCCATCCATCCTGGGCATGTGCATATCCGTCAACATCAACGCATAGGGATCGGAGGCGCAAGCCGCTTCTTGGATGGCATTCCAAGCCTCTTCTCCACTGGCCACGGCGTCATTGCGCAGGCCCCACCGCTGCAGCATCGCCTGCAAAATCTTTCGATTCGTTTCATTGTCGTCCACAATGAGAACACGCTTGCCCGCCAGGATTCGGCGCTCATTCGATTCCGCTACATCTTGTACTTGGTCTGGGCGCTTGGCCACACGCGCGGTAAACGTAAATCGACTGCCTTGGCCCAGACGGCTTTCCACACGGATTGCGCCACCCATCATCTGCACCAAACGCGCAGTAATCGTAAGGCCAAGTCCAGAGCCGCCATACTGCCGCGTGGTGGAAGTATCCGCCTGGGTAAATGGATGAAAGATCTCCTGCATCTTTTCTGGCGCAATGCCAATACCCGTATCGAAGATCTCAAACCGCAATACCAGGAATTCCTCTCCACCCTGTTCCACCCCGACAGAGAGCATCACTTCGCCCGCATGAGTGAATTTGATGGCATTGCCCACGAGATTGAAGAGGATCTGACGCAGGCGCCCTGGATCGCCCACCACCCGCTGCGGAACCTCCGGCGCCACATCGCAGAGCAGTTCAAGTTTCTTTTCCGCTGCGCGTACCGCCAGGGTCTTCATGGCCATCTCCACGCAATCGCGCAGATCAAATTCCACCGATTCCAGAACAATCTTGCCCGCCTCGATCTTGGAAAAGTCCAAGATGTCATTAATCACATAGAGCAGCGTGTCGGCGGAAAACTGCACCGTCTCCAAATACTCCCGTTGCTCCAAAGTCAGGCTGGTGTCGAGCGCCAACTGCACCATGCCAATCACCCCGTTGAGCGGGGTGCGAATTTCATGGCTCATGTTGGCCAAGAATTCACTTTTCGCTTGGTTGGCCGCCTCAGCTGCAATGTGGGCCTTCACGATCTCTTGTTCCGCAATTTTTTGCTGCGTTATATCCCGGCCCATGCCGACGATGCCCACAATGGTTCCGTCTTCTTCTTGAAGCGGCACCTTGGTTGTCAGCAACCAGCGCTCGTTGCCCTGTTTGTCAAAAATCTGTTCTGCCTGGCTCACCAAATGTTTGCCGGTGCGAATGATGTTTTGTTCATCCTGAAAAAATGGGCTGGCAACGGCTTTGGGATAGAAATCGAAGTCCGTTTTCCCCAACAAAATCTCCGGAGAGTCCACGCCCATAAACGCGGCCACGCTTCGGTTGGCCAACACAAACTCGCTCTTGCGATTCTTGGCGTAGATATGGTCTGGAATCGTCTCCGTCAGGGTGGCCGTAACGGCCTCAATCAACTTCAGATCGCACACCCCTGCATTGCGCCATCCCAATCGGCGCAGCACTCGGTACAACCCGCGCATCCAGGGGATCGATGCCAGGCCCACTGCAAGCCCAAATAGAAGCGTCGCCGCCAAAGCTCCGGCCCCCGAAGCAAGGCTTAGCCCTGGCATCCAGTGCCGCAAGCCATCCCAGGCAGCCAGCCCCAGCACCACCAACAGGCCTGCCCCCAGCCGCGCACTGGCGTGTCCACCGAGCTTTACCTTCTTGTGGGCACTTTGTACTTGCATGCCTGCTTCCTCGCCTCCAACCCTGTGCATCCCCGACAACACAACCGCTATCGACGCACATCTGCCTTATCGGCACGCACCTGCGGAAACGCGAGCAATCCCGGCTCCACCGGAGATGGCATCGGCCCTTCGTGGGACTGCAGGTTGGCTAGAAATTCCAAAACCGGCTGGGGTTGCCCAAAATAAAAGCCTTGAAAGCGCGTGCATCCCCGTGCAGCCAGAAATTCCAATTGTGCCTTGGTCTCCACGCCTTCGGCCACCACTTCCAGCCCTAGCTGGGCTGTAATCGACAAAATGGCATCGATCAACACAGCATGGTTGGCGTCCTTGGGTGCAGATTGCACAAAGCTGCGATCAATCTTTAACTCGTCCAACGGCAGCGTTTGCAGATAGAACAAGCAGGAATAGCCCGTGCCAAAATCATCAATGGAAATGCGCACGCCCAAGGCGCGCACCTCCTCCAACACCTGCACCACGCTGTCCATGCGCGACAGAAACTGGCCCTCCGTCACCTCCAGGGTCAGCCGCCCGGCGGGAGCTCCCGTCTCCTCCAGAATCCTGCGTACAAGCGCGGCAAATCCCGGTTGCCGCACCTGCCGCGGGCTGACATTGACGGAGAGCGAATACTGCTGGCTCAGATGTGCGGTCTGCGCCAACAAGATGCAGCTTTGCCGCAGCACCCACTCCCCAATCTCCAAGATGGCTCCGCTCTCCTCCGCCAGAGGAATAAAAATATCCGGCGCAACCGGCCCCAGACCGGGATGCTCCCAGCGCAACAAAACTTCGGCACCCCGAATCCCGCCCTGCGCGTTGCACTTGGCCTGCATTGCCAAGGAAAACTCATTCCGGGCCAGCGCACCGCGCAGCGGCTGGTCAAAGGCACGACGACGGCGCAGATCGGTCGCCATCTCTTTCGTAAAGATGCTCATCCCGTCCCGCCCAGACTCCTTGCTCCGATGCAGTGCGATGTCGGCTTGGCGCAGAATCTCCTCGGCTCCCGCCTGATCCGGCGTGGGAAAGAGTGCAATGCCCAGGCTCACCGAAACGGATGCATCCCCGCCCGGCAGCTTCACCAAATCCGAGGCCAGCAAACGCAACTTCTGCACCACGCGCTCGACGGCGCGCAGGGCCGCCTCCTGCGTCAGGCCCAAGTCTTCCAACACCACCACAAATTCATCCCCGCCATACCGGGCCACCGTGTCGCGCTTGCGCAACCCCACACTCAGCCGCTGGCCGATGGTGCGCAGGAAGAAATCTCCGGCAGCATATCCATACAAGTCATTGATGGGGTTGAAGTGATCCAAGTCCAGCAACACGGCCGCACCCCATTGCCGACACCCCTGTGCGGCCAAAAATGCCTGCTGCAACCGCTCCATCAATTGCGCGCGATTCCACAGTCCGGTCAGAGGATCAAAGTGCTCCAACCGCTGCATCTGCAGCCGCATCCGCTCCTGCGCCAGTTCTCTGCCCAACGCTGCGCCCAGCATGTCGAGGACATCCCGCGTCACGGCATGCACATGCACCTGCACCTCGGTCTCCATGTCCAGCGCCCCCTCCAGCACGCCATGGCTCAACAAAGGAATCAGGCAATGTCCATGCGGAGTGGGCCGCGCGGAGTTTCCAGAGAGTGCTGGACAAACGCCCGTGACCAGGATCTGCCCCGCCGCTGCTGCCGCTGAGGACAGGTACGCATTCAGACTTTCGCAGCAGGCCGTGTGCTCTGCGTCGTGCGCATCCGTTCCGCCTCCGTTCGCCATGCCCACCACCGACCATGTCGCCTCGCTGCAACCGGAGGAATCGGACTGCGCAGCATCGGGATCCTGCCGGTTGCCCCCCGCAGGCCACTCGGTCCGACCAATCAGAATGGCCCGCGTACAAGGGATGGCTTTGGATTGCACACAGAGATCCTGCAGCACGCGCTGCATCCGCGAGGCAAAGCTACCCTCCTCGTCCAGATGCCGGTGCATGTGTAGTAAAAACCTTGCCAAGCGGGCATGTCCGCCACGGACGCGATTGACCTCACGCAGCGCATAGACCAACACCGCCAGCAGGAACCCGGCCAGCCCCGGCAGCATCCAAAATTCTGCGGAGGAGATCGAAGCCCAATTTTGCCCCCCTACGCCCGCCCAGGAAAGCCCCATCCACTCCACCCCAACCAGCAACAACATTAGACACAGCCCAGCCAACAGGCCTTCCCCGACAAAACGTTTCGATAGAACAATTTTGTTGTTGCGCTGGAGTGGCATCGTTGGCTCCGCCTAGCCTATCCCATCACAATAGTCCAGAAAGGGGATTTTCGGCGGTCAATTGTTGCAAATTCAGGGAGAAATTCCGCTTTTAGGCAACGCGAGCCAGCGCTTTCCCACTTTGCAGCCATGCAATACCCAAGCCATGACGGAATTTTGGCCCCATTTCCCAATGGCATCGGCCCCGGATCGGCCCACGCGCGGCTGGAGGAGCATGCGCCGGAAGAACTGGACTGGTGGGCAGTGAGGGACTCGAACCCCCGACATCCTGCTTGTAAGGCAGGCGCTCTAACCAACTGAGCTAACCGCCCCCACGGGCAGCTTGCGCTACCTTCAGTCTATCGCAGATCCAGCCCCGCGTTCCTCGAACTCCCCCAGCGAACGCGCGCACTTTCTTCTGGAGCAAATTGGTAGACTGAGCCGTGCGCTCCCTCATCCTCAACGCAGATGACTTTGGCCTGACGCCGGGCATCAATCGAGCCGTTCTGGAACTGCATCAGTCAGGCGCATTGACCTCGGCCACGCTGATGGCCGCCGCCCCAGCCTTTGCCGCTGCAGTCGAGATGGCGCAGACGCATCCATCGCTTGGGGTCGGCTGCCACGTTGTATTGGTGGACGGCGAGCCGACTGCGCCGCCGGATGCCATCTCCACGCTGCTCGACCCAGCCAGTCCGCAGCCCGCTTTTTATCCCACGCTGGGCGGTTTTCTGCGTGCGCTTTTTTGGGGCCGCATCGATCCCCTGCATATTGAGCGCGAGGCCGCCGCGCAAATCGCCAAGCTGCGCGCGCACGGCATCCAGCCCACGCACGTCGACACGCATAAACACACGCACATGTTCCCACGCGTTCTGCTGCCCGTGTTGCGCGCCGCGCAAGGCCAAGGCGTGCGCGCCATTCGCAATCCCTTTGAACCCGCGTGGAGTGTGCAGGCAACCCCACAGGCCCCGCTGGCTCGCCGCGCGGAGGTGCATCTGCTGCGCTCACTGCGCACTCGATTCCTGCGCGCCGTCCGCGCTGCAAGCCTGCGCACCCCCGAAGGCAGCCTGGGCGTGCTGGCAACCGGAACGCTCGATGCTCCAGCGCTGCGCGCCATCCTCGCCCGGGTTCCCGCAGGCACGTGGGAGCTGGTCTGCCATCCCGCACAGGTCGACGATGCGCTGCGCGCAACCCGCACGCGCTTGCTTGGCTCCCGGCAGGTGGAGTTGCAGGCGCTGCTCGCCGTATTTGCGCACAATGGGGAACCGAACGCCATCCCAGAAACGCAGCGCATCCACTTCGGCCATCTCCCCTGATAATGCGCGGAAAAATGCACCGCTGTGTATGGAGCCAAAGTGCGACACGCTGCATCCAATGCTGCAGCGAGCAGCGAATCCTTCACCCCAACCCCACGGAGCCGCATGAAGATTGGCATCACCTGTTATCCGACCTATGGCGGCAGCGGCGTAGTTGCCACCGAGCTGGGCATTGAACTGGCCGAGCGCGGCCACGAAGTACACTTCATCTCCTACGCGCAGCCGTTCCGTCTTGCCGGACGCGAGAGCCGCATCCGCTTTCATGAAGTGCCCGTCACCAACTACCCGCTCTTCGAGTTTCCCCCTTACGACCTGGCGCTGGCCACACGCATGGCCGAGGTCGCCGAGTACTCTGACCTGGACCTGCTGCATGTACACTACGCGATTCCGCATTCGGTCAGCGCGCTGCTGGCCCGGCAAATGCTGGCGCGCACGGGCCGCCGCCTGCCCTTTGTCACCACGCTGCATGGCACCGACATCACGCTGGTCGGCGCCGACCGCGCCTACCTGCCCATCACGCGCTATGCAATTGAGGAGAGCGACGGCGTCACGGCCATCTCCGACTACCTACGCCAAAAAACGGTGGACACCTTTGGCGTGCAGCGCGAGATTGCCGTTATCTCCAACTTCGTGAACTGCGATCTGTATCTGCGCAACCGCCCGGCTGCGGAGCGCCTGCGCGCACAATATGCGCAGCCAGAGGAACGGCTGCTGGTACACCTGTCGAACTTCCGCCCCGTCAAGCGCGTGCGCGACGTGATCGAAATTTTTGCCCGCGTCGCCGCACAAATGCCGGCGCGCTTGCTCATGGTCGGCGACGGCCCGGAGCGCTCCATGGCGGAGTGGCTGGCCATGCACCTGAAAATTCACGACCGCGTCCACTTCCTCGGCAAAATGGAAAGCATTCACGAATTGCTGCCTGTGGCCGACCTGATGCTGATGCCGAGCGAGTTGGAATCCTTCGGCCTGGCCGCGCTGGAAGCCATGGCCTGCGAGGTGCCCACCATCGGCACGGACGTCGGCGGCATGCCCGAACTGATCGAGCACAACGTGACCGGCATGCTCTTCCCTGTCGGCGCTGTTGCGGAGATGAGCGAGGCGGCCATCGCGCTGCTCCGCGACCCGGAGCGCCTGCAAACCATGGCCAAGGCCGCGCGTTGTGAGGCCCAGCGCACCTTTTGCGCCTCGCGCGTCATCGCCAGCTATGAGCGGTTTTATGAGTCCGTGCTCAATGGCCCGACACAATAGCCCATCTTCAGCCCAGCATTCAAAAATTATGCGGGTGCCCCAGGTCTCGATTCTGAGACCTGGATACTCGGCCAACGAAAATCTATGGGCGCACCCTTCCAGCCTGTTGTTGGCTGGCGTGAAAGATCCCGACACATTCTCCACCGTGAACCTATGCACCGGAAAATGCTCCATCCCCGGCGCAATCCTATAATCAAACCATGGCGCTTTTGAACGTACGCAAGGTGGCCGAGGCTGATTTTCCCAGCCGCTGGGCACACTTCCGCATTCACGGCTTTGTCGGCGAACGCGGTGCGGCCGCAGCATCCCCCGGCTGCTCCCCCACGCAACAGGAGGAGATGGTCGCGCTCGTGCTCGGCGACATCCACACGCAGCCACCGCTGGTACGCATCCACTCGCAATGCCTCACTGGCGACGTGCTCGGCTCTCTGCGCTGCGATTGCCGCCTGCAATTGGAGTTGGCGCTGGATCAAATCGCGCAGGCGGGCGCAGGCATTCTTCTCTATGAAATGCAGGAGGGTCGCGGCATCGGCCTGATGCCCAAGCTGCAAGCCTACGCGCTGCAAGACGCGGGCATGGACACCGTGCAGGCCAACGAACATCTTGGCTTCAAGGCCGACTGCCGCGAGTTTGCCCTGCCCGCCGCCGTGCTCAAGCTGCTCGGCATCTCCGGCGTGCGCCTGATGACCAACAATCCCGAAAAAGTTGCCGCACTGGAATCCGCAGGCATCCGAGTCACAGAGCGCGTCTCGGCCAGCGTGCAGCCTGTCGAGAGCTTTGAAAAATATCTACAAGTCAAACGGGAAAAGCTGGGCCACTTGTCAGAGCAGTAGAGAATTTTTTCCTATCCACTGTTCCCCAAAATATTGGGTGTCCATACTGTTTTGGGTGCCCCAGGTCTCGATTCTGAGACCTGGGCTCTCCCCCAACGAAAATCTTCGGGTGCCCCATTCCAGCCTTCCGTTGGCTTGCGTGGAATGACGCTCTAGCCCACAGCTCTTTTCTGACCGAAACACGC
>JAJZMO010000031.1:0-6712 GCA_021798235.1 Acidobacteriota bacterium
GGCAATTTCTTTTTGGAGATTCAGGATCAGGGCCTCGAACTGGAAAAGAAGATTCACGCCGACCTCTTCCGCTTGGAAAAGGATTTGGACATTCCCCTGGTGGCCACCAATGACAGCCACTATCTGAACCACGATGACCACCATGCGCATGACGTGCTGTTGTGCGTGCAGACGGGCGCTTCGCGCAATGATCCGAAACGTTTCCGCTTTGATGGCGACCAGTTTTATGTAAAGTCCGCTGCGGAAATGGAGCAGGTCTTCTCCCACGCACCGGAAGTGGTGGCGCGCACGATGCAGTTTGCCGAGCGCTGCAATATTCAACTGAGCAAGGTGAAAAATCCCTTTCCTCAGTTTGGGGTGCCACCGGGATTTACCATCGACAGCTACTTTGAGCAGGTCTGCCGCGAAGGCCTGCGGCACCGGCTGGACACCACCATCCGCCACCTGCGCGACAACGGCAAGCTGCGGCGTCCGCTGGAGGAGTACGAGCAGCGGCTGGAGCGCGAGATTGCCTGCATCAAGCAGATGCAATTCTCTGGATATTTTCTGATCGTGTGGGACTTCATTCGCCATGCCAAGGAGCAAGGCATTCCCGTGGGACCGGGTCGCGGCTCGGCTGCGGGCGCGCTAGTGGCTTTTGTGCTGGGCATTACCGACATTGATCCGCTGCAGAATCAACTGCTGTTTGAACGCTTTCTAAATCCAGAGCGCGTCTCCATGCCGGATATTGATATTGATTTCTGCATGAACCGGCGCGGCGAAGTGATCGACTACGTGACGCGCAAATACGGGCGCGAGCAGGTGGCGCAGATCATCACCTTCAACACCATGGCCGCCAAGGCTGCGGTGAAGGACGTGGGCCGCGCGCTGGACATGCCTTATGGCGAGGTGGACAAGATCGCCAAGATGATTCCAGCCACGATCGGCATCACGCTGGAAGAGGCGCTGGAGGAATCGGCGCCGCTGCAACAGTTGTATGAGAGCGACACACAGGTTCGGGAACTGTTGGACACGGCGCGCAGGCTCGAAGGCTTGGTACGCGGCGCGGGCGTGCATGCGGCTGGAGTGGTGATTGCGCCGGAGCCACTGACGAATCTGGTGCCGCTGAGCCGCAGCAAGAATGAGGAAATCGTCACCGCCTATGACATGAAGGCCATTGAGAAGCTGGGCTTGCTCAAGATGGACTTCCTCGGCCTGACGACGTTGACCGTGATCCAGGATGCGTTGCGCCTGATTCAGCAAAACCGCGGCGTGCAATTGGATTTGCAAACGGTTCCGCTGGACGATGTCTCTACGTATGAGCATGTCTTTCACAAGGCGCTGACCTCCGGCGTCTTCCAGTTTGAGTCGGGTGGCATGCGCGATGTGTTGCGCCGTTACAAACCCAACAGCGTGGAAGATTTGACGGCGTTGAATGCGCTCTACCGTCCGGGGCCAATTCAGGGCGGCATGATTGACGACTTCATCGAGCGCAAATGGGGCCGCAGAGAGGTGCGCTACGAGCTGCCCGTGCTGGAAAGCATTTTGAAGGAGACGCTGGGCGTCATCGTCTATCAGGAACAGGTGATGCAGATTTCCAACGCCGTGGCGGGGTATTCGCTGGGCGAAGCCGATCTGCTGCGCCGCGCGATGGGCAAAAAAAATCCAGAAGAGATGGCCAAGCAGCGCGATCGCTTTGTGAAGGGCGCGGTGGAACGCGGCTATCCGGAAAAAACCGTGGTACACATCTTCGACCTGATGGAGCAGTTTGCGGGCTACGGCTTCAACAAGTCGCACTCGGCAGCCTATGCGCTGCTGGCCTATCACACGGCATATTTGAAGACGCATTACCCGATGGAGTTTATGTCCGCGCTGCTGACCAGCGAAGTCAGCAAGCCGGACAATGTGGTCAAGTACATTCAAGAGTGCCGCGAGATGGGCATTCGCGTGGAGCCGCCGGATGTGCTCACAAGCGATGCGGACTTTGCTCCGCACAAGGAAGCAATTCGCTTCGGTCTGGCTGCAATTAAAAACGTGGGTCGCAATGCGATTGAGTCCATTTTGGATGCGCGGGCCAAGGCGCAGCAAGAGAACCGACCCTTCACTTCGTTCTATGATTTCTGCGAGCGTATTGACCTGCGCCTTTTGAACAAGCGGGTTCTGGAGTCGCTGGTCAAGTCAGGCGCATTTGATTGCTTTGGTCAGCGCAGTGCATTGGCTGCAGCCATTGACAAGGCGATGGAGCGCGCACAAAAAGCCCAGCGCGACCATGCCGCCGGCCAGCACGGACTCTTTGGACTCTTCAATGACGGCCCCACCGCCGCAGCCAGCCAGGACGCCCTGCCGCAAACTCCCGACTGGGAAGAGCCCCTGCGGCTGCAAAACGAAAAAGAGGTGCTGGGCTTTTATGTCTCCGGGCATCCGATGGATAAGTATGCCGAGAAGCTGCGCAACTTGCCCGGCGTGGTGGAGACGCAAGCGGCGTTGGAGATGACGCCAGTTTCCAGCATGGGGCGGCGCGAGGATCAGAGTGCAAATGAGATTTCCGTTGCGGGAATTTTGACCGGCGTGCGTGTGGCCAAATCGCGCAAAGGTGATCTGTACGCGCAGGGGTCGCTCGAAGATCGCACAGGCAAGATGGACATCATCTGCTTCCCAGAGGCATACAAGAAGCTGGCGGAAAAGCTGAAGATGGAGGTGCCGGTGCTGGCGCGCGGCCTGCTGCGTGGTGAAGAGGACAGCGCTCCCAAGCTGGCCGTTACCAGCATTACGGCGCTGGAAGATGTGAAGATGAAGCTGCCGGGCAGTCTGCGCATTCGTGTGTCGTTGGAGCGGGCGTCTGAGGGTACGCTGCAGGAACTGCACGCATTGTTTGTCTCCGCGCCGGGGACGGGAAAGTTGCTGCTGGACTTTGAGCAAAAGGGCGAATATTTAGTGGTTCTGGAACCTGCGGGCTTGGCCGTCGCCGCCGACAAGGCGTTTATTGAGCGGGTGGAAGAATTGGTGGGTGCGGGTGCCGTGCGCGTGATTGAGTGAAGGCTTTTAGGGCCTCCGACGCAAAATTGTTTAAATTTTCATATTTGAACTGCCTATACATCCTTTTATTTTTAATCCTTTACAGGAAAACAGCTTTATGTTCCACTAGTAAAGAGGCAGCAGTTAGCCTTTGGATACTCTGCTTTTCTCAGCAACCTTTTTGTGGTACCAGGGTCTATGCTGGTGAGGCTGTTGTACAGCGTTGGTTTCGGTTCGGCCAAATTCTCACGAGTTGGAAAATTGGACCGATAATGGAATCACCTCAAGATTTCCCTGCGCACGTTTGGGGGAAGGTTGTAAGAGTGAGCGAGTGGTGTCCAGCTGGCCATTTGTGGTTGGCGCGGATTGCTAAGAGTGTATACGGATTGCTAAGAGCGTAAAAAGTCCGTTGGCTTTTGATTACATCAATGTTCCGCAGCGCTTCGAGAGTGTTGAGTTCACCGTTGCTGTCTTTGGGAGGTTGCGTTTGAGTGCGAATCCGGTAGTGCGTCCCCAAAATTCAGACTTGCACGAGACGGCCCTTGGATTTCCCGGGGCATCGCGCGCGGCTGTCACGAAGCCGTTTCCTCCTGCCCATGCGCATGTGGTCGAGACGTTGGAGCGCATGACGGCTGAGACTGCGGAGGAAGCAACCGCTGCGCTACAAGTTAGCCCGTGGTCGATGTCTCCCCTCAAGCGTGCGTTTGATCTGGCCTGTGTCATTCCGGCTTTGATTCTGCTTTCTCCCATCATGTTGGTGGTCGCCGTCTTGGTTTGGCTGACCTCAGACGGCCCTGTTCTTTTCCGGCAGCAGCGCGTTGGGCTGCATCGCCGCACATTCACCATTTACAAATTCCGCACGATGAATCACAAGCTTTCCTGTGCAGGCCCTTGCGTGACCAAGTCCGGGGATTCCCGTTTGACGCCGCTCGGCAATGTTCTGCGCAAATACAAGCTCGATGAGTTTCCGCAGCTTCTGAATGTTCTGCGTGGAGATATGAGTCTGGTGGGGCCGCGTCCCAAGCTGCCGCAGCATGAACATCTGGACATGCAGTACCGGCCCGGAGTGACCGGTGCGGCTACGCTGGCCTTCGCCAATGAAGAAGATATGCTGCGCGACGTGCCCAACGACATCTTGGAAGACTTTCACGTCCAGGTCGTCTCGCCCATCAAAAAGCGTTTGGATCACGAGTATCAGGCGCGCGCCACCTTCGCCAGCGACTTCCGCATGTTGGTGGCTACGGTGTTAAAGCGTCACACCCAGATTGATCTTTCCGGTTACATCGCCAGCGTTCGTGCGGGTATGCAACTGCCCACCACACACCAGCGGCACTATGAACCCATGGAGTCTGTTCAGCAACACGGAGAATCCTTGGTGTCCATTCTTGCCGTAGAGCAAGCCGGCGACTAAGCCCTACGCCCGGTGCTGGCTGTACGCGCAGCTGGCTCGATTCTCAGTTGAGTTGCGCCTTCATACGTTTTTTACTGAAGACTTCTTGATCGACTCCCTCGGCATTGCGTGGTTTTTACGCCCACGCTGCACCCATCCGGCCCATCCGTTTGCCTAAGGCTACGCCTTATGGGGTTCTTGGCGTTGTGGACCAAGGCAGCACACTCCAGCCATCATTTACCTTTTGCAGAACGATCCAGCGCATCTGGCCGCACTTCGGTCCGCACCAATTCACCACATAGACCATGGCCAGCGTGTGTTCAAAGTTGAAATAGACATTGCTGAAACCCACCAATCCCAGCGCGCCTTGGAACGGTGGCGCGAGCGTGCCGGATTGCTGTGCCAAGGCGGAAAGAATCGCCGCTCGCAGTGCCAAGGCCTGGGGTGGATCCAACAAGCGGTAGGGCTGGTCTAGATGGAAATTTCTGTCCAGATGCACATGCTCGTACCGGTGCTGCGCATAATCCTGAAGAACCGCGGCGAAGGCCTGCCGCTGTTGTGGCGGAGGTGTGATGGCGGTGCGCGGGTCTTCCAGGTCGCTGGCCACAACCAGCGTGGTGTCGGCAATCAGCCAGAGTGGATGATGTTGCAGCGCCGTTTCGGGAAATAATTGCGGCGTCAGAAGAGAGTAGATGGCATAGGCATCGTCGGCCCGCGCGGGCGACATGGGAACCACCGGCCAGGCATCTCCATTCGCCTGGAAGATTTCCTGCCCAGCCCCACGGCCATTGCATCCGGCCAGCAGCAGCCATCCCATCACCAATAACTGAATGCGCGTGGATCGCCAACTTTTTTGCATGGGAGAATCACGCTCCTCAAAATCCATCCTAATCCCTGCGCATATTCTCCATGCTCCCGGGGCAGCTTGCAAGAATGAACGGATGTACTGCATGGATTTTTTCCCGAACGTGTGACTTCCCTAGGTCAATTGCAGGTTGGCTGGAGGCTCGCCCTCCTTGTCCCTACAGCACGGAAGCCAAATGGGAAAATTTGGACTGAATTGTTTGATGTCTGAGGAGAGGTATTTGAAGGAATAGTTGGTAGCGCTAACGGGAATCGAACCCGTGTTTTAAGATTGAGAATCTCACGTCCTAACCCCTAGACGATAGCGCCACGGCTTATTTTTACTATACCATTTGTCCCCACCGCGACAAGGTTCCAGCATGCGAGTTTTGCAGCCCTGCCTTTGCACGCCTGTTGCATGTGGAGCTGTCGTTGCGCGGTGATGCAAACGCGATCTGATGTAGCCTGTTTGGGGGAAGTTTTTGCAATGAAACAAGCTAAAGAAATTGTGTTGCGGCCCAAAGAAAAATGCCGCTGGGATCTGGTGAGTCTGGGCGAGGTGATGCTGCGCCTGGACCCGGGCGAGGGACGCATCGCCACCACGCGCAGCTTTCAAGCTTGGGAGGGCGGCGGTGAGTACAACGTGGCGCGCGGGCTGCGCCGCTGCTTTGGGCTGCGCACGGCCATTGTGACCGCGCTGGCCGACAATCCCATCGGTCGGCTGCTGGAAGACCTGATGCTGCAAGGCGGCGTCGATCTTTCGCATCTGATCTGGACTCCTTATGATGGCGTGGGCCGCACCGTGCGCAATGGACTCAACTTTACCGAGCGCGGTTTTGGCGTACGTGCCGGGCTGGGCTGTTCGGACCGCGGCCACACGGCCATTGCACAATTGCAGCCGGGGCAGATTGATTGGGATCAAATCTTTGGCCAGGAGGGAACGCGCTGGCTGCATACGGGCGGAATCTTCTGCGCGTTGTCAGAATCCACGCCACTGGTGGCGCGCGAGGCCATGCAGGCCGCGCGCAAGCATGGCGTCATCATCTCGTATGACCTGAATTATCGTGACTCGCTGTGGAAGTCCATTGGCGGCAAGAAGCGCGCGACGGAAGTGAACCGCGAACTGGCGCAGTATGTGGACGTGATGCTGGGCAACGAAGAGGACTTTACCGCCGCGTTGGGATTTCAAGTCGAGGGCGTGGATGCGAACCTTTCGCACCTGAGCACCGACAGCTTTCGCAAGATGATAGAGCAGGCCGTGGCTGCCTATCCCAACTTTCAAGTGGTGGCGACTACGCTGCGCAACGCCAAGTCGGCTACCATCAACGATTGGGGCGCGATCTGTTATGCCAACGGCGCATTTTACGAAGCGCGCACTCTACCCGATTTGGAAATTTTTGATCGCGTCGGCGGCGGCGACTCCTTTGCCTCGGGGCTGATTTATGGATTCCTGACCGGAGCAGGCCCGCAGTATGCCGTTGAGTG
>JAJZMO010000031.1:6812-9436 GCA_021798235.1 Acidobacteriota bacterium
TGCTGGTCGGCGCAGGCACGGTGCTCGATGCAGAAACGGCGCGCGCCTGCATTCTGGCCGGTGCGCAGTTTGTCGTTAGCCCGGCTCTGGATGTGCGCACCATCGAACTCTGCCGCCGCTATGGCGTGCCTGTGCTGCCCGGTGCGCTAACTCCGACGGAGATCGTTGCGGCGTGGCAAGCTGGTGCCGACGCAGTGAAGGTCTTCCCGTGCAGCGCCGTCGGCGGAGCCAAATATCTAAAGGCTGTGAAAGCTCCCTTGCCGCAAATTGATCTGATTCCGACCGGCGGAGTTTCGCTGGCTACGGCGGCGGAGTTTTTAGAAGCGGGCGCATTTGCGCTGGGCGTGGGCGGCGACTTGGTCGATAACAAGGCCATCGCCAAGGGTCACCCTGAGATCATCACGGAGAATGCACGCAAATATCTTGCGATCGTGCAGCAGTTTCGCCAGAAGTAGGCTCATTCAATCAGCGAAGAGTCATTCTGAACGAGCGCAGCGAAGTGAAGAATCCAGAGAATCCTAGCTACATCGCATCGCCATGACTGTCTGGATTCTTCGCTTCAGTCGCTGCGCGACCTTCACTCAGAATGACTCTTACTTTTACTTTGTATTCCCCAAAAAATCTGCCGACCGAAGAAAACTAATTTTTCCAGGAAGCCAACTTTACCAGTGGAACATGGTGCCGTCGAGCTTGCGATTCACGGGCAAATACGCGCGCTCGTAGGGATATTTCTCCGCCAGCTTTTCGTCGTAATCCACGCCCAGGCCGGGGCCTTCGCCCGGCAGCAGGTAGCCCTTGTCGAACTTGTAGGTGTGCGGGAAGACGGCGTCGGTCTCTGGTGTGTGCCGCATGTATTCCTGAATTCCAAAGTTGTTGATGGCGATGTCAAAGTGCAAGGCTGCGGCCATCGAGACCGGCGACAGATCGGTCGCGCCGTGGCAGCCGGTCTGCACGTGGTGCAGCGCAGCCAAGTCGGCCACCTTGCGCAGATGCGTGAAGCCGCCACTATGCACCAGCGTCATGCGGATGTAGTCGATCCACTGGTTGGTGATGAGCTGTTGCGCATCCCAGATGGTGTTGAAGATCTCGCCAATGGCAATGGGCGTGGTGGTGTGCTGGCGAACGAGTTTGAGGCCCTCCTGCATTTCTGCGGGCACGGGGTCTTCCATCCAGAAAAGATGGTAGGGCTCCAGCGATTTTCCCAGCCGCGCTGCCTCGATGGGCGTCAGGCGGTGGTGCGCGTCGTGCAGCAGGTGTAAGTCGCTGCCAAACTGTACGCGCAGCTTCTCAAAGAGCTTGGGCACGTGGTTGAGATATTTTTCCGTGGACCAAACGTTCTCTGGCGGCAGGCCTTTTTCTGCCGGTTCATAAAACAGTTTGTCTTTGGAGACGCCATAGGTTGAGGGCAGCCCGGGAATTCCAGATTGCGCGCGGATGGCCAGGTAGCCCATCTCCACATAGCGCGCGACCTCTTCGCTTGTCTGCTCGATGTCTTTGCCATTGGCGTGGCCATAGACCATGACGCCGTGGCGGCTTTTTCCGCCGAGCAGGTTGTAGACCGGCGTGTTGAGCGCCTTGCCCTTGATATCCCACAGCGCCATATCCACGGCGGCGATGGCGGACATGGTCACCGGCCCGCGCCGCCAGTAGGCTCCACGATAGAGATAGTGCCAGATGTCCTCGGTTTGGAAGGGGTCGCGTCCGATGAGGCAGGGAATCACGTGGTCCGTCAGGTAGCTGGCCACGGCCAGCTCGCGGCCATTCAGCGTGCCGTCACCCAGGCCATAGATGCCTTGGTCGGTTTCAATTTTCAGGGTGATGAAGTTTCTTCCGGGGCAGGTGACGAGGACTTTTGCGTTTTGAATTTTCATGATGGATTCTGCTTGGAGCGCAAATTTTCAGATTCCCAATCGTTTGACTTCCTCGTTGTAATACTTGCGATAGAGGATGTCCCACTCCTGGCTGCCTTCGGGAATGTTCCGCTTGTGCGACTGCACTTTCAGACGCGCTGCGGTGTCGATTTTTAACTCTTCAGCCAGCAGCTTTTCCAGCAGGGCGCGCGCCTGTTGGCGGATGGTGTTGCGATCTTCCAGAAAATCACATTCGGGGGTTTCGGCCAGCGTGTCGGCCACGACGTGGGCGAGCTTGTTGACTTTGTCGCGGGAGATTCTCACAGAACCGCCTTGTATTTCTTGGCCAATTCCATCTTGACCTTTTTGAACATCTCTGGGTAGCTGGCTCCGCTGCGCCGCATGTCTTCCTGATATGCTTCCAGAATCACGCGCACTTCCTCATTGATTCGGTCTTCCAGCATCAACTCATCCAGCAATCCGGCGTTGACCCGCTCGTTGAGAACGGCAGGTTTCTCCGCGTGAATCAGCTTGGCGTCGATGAGGCCTTTGACCGTCTGGCGTGCTAAATACTCTACATAATCCTTGGAAAGAATCATATCTCTCCGCACAGAATACCATAAGCAAAGAGCGACTCGCCGACTGGGATTCGTTGCTTGTGCTGCTGAGACCGAAAGCGGCAGGCGCGCGGGAACCGAACTGGCAAGCCCGCGGCTTTGCAGGGAGGTTCTGGCGCATTGCCTCGCGCTGGATCGTTCGATGAGGCAAAACCCA
>JAJZMO010000306.1 GCA_021798235.1 Acidobacteriota bacterium
AGGCACGGCGGGGAGCCGTGCCGGGGTGTTGTGAATCCAGAGGTTGGTGCTCAGGCGGTTTCGTCGCCGAGGCGGTATTTGAGATCCTGGGCGTCGCTCCAGGCGAGGCGGAGGCCCTTGGAGAGTGTTCCGGTGCCCATGGCGCGGACGATGCGGATGCCGTAGTGCATGTACCAGGGGGCGCGTCCGGTGGGCCACATCTGATTGAGGCTGCGCATGGAGCCGTCCTTGTCGGGATGGAAGACGCGTTCGTCCCAGAGGCGCGAGCCCTGCGGGAAGTCCGGGTAGTCGCGGATGGCGTCGAGGGTGGAGGCGAGGACGCGATGCTTCCAGGGTTCGGCGTACTGGGGCATGAACATGACGTGGCTGTGGCCGTCGCGGACCTCGTGGACGAACTCGGTGAAGGTGGAGGCGTTGGTGAGGTTGACGTTGGCGTTGGGTTCGCAGCCGTGGCGGTCGCCGCCGGAGATGAGGAGCATGTTCCACTTTTCGGCGAGGTGCTTGACGCGGCGGTTTTCTTCCCAGTTGCGGAGGCCGTTGAGCTCGAGGGCGTGGATGAACTGGCGGTTCTGGGTGAGGAACTCGTTGACGCGCTGGTGAGCCTTTTCGCGGCCGATGAGGTAGAGGTCCCACTCGGGGTGGTTGAAGATGATGAGGGTATCGGGGAGCGCGTGGAGGGCGTCGAGGAGTTCGGTGAGGCGAGGCGCGCTGGGATTCCGGGTGTATTCGGAGAGGGTGTCCATCCAGGTTACTGCCTGGTCGCTGGGCAGGTTGTGGACGCCGATGTGGAAGGCCTGATCGCCGCCGAAGGGGGCTGTCCACTCGAGCGAGAGCGGGATTTGGCGGGCGGCGGGAACGTTGCGCAGGAGCAGCGGCGCCTGGATGCTGTCGTGGTCGGTGATGGAGACGAGCGCATTGAGTCCGAGCTTGTTCTGGATCTGCTTGCTTTCGAGCTCGTAGGCAAGGATGGGCGTGAGGGGCGGTGTCCAGTAGGCGCGCGAGTACTGGACCTGGACGCCGTAGTCGTCCCGGGCGCCGTTTTCAGCCCTTTCGAGCCAGGGGCGCAGGAAGGGGAACTGAGCGCCCCAGTTGGCTACGAAGTCGAGGGTTTCCTTCGACTGGTTGGTGTGGCTGTGAAGCGAAACGCCGGTTTTGCAGGCTCCCGCAGCTTTCGTGTCTTTCCAGAAATAAGAGATTTTTTGCGATCCCGCCATATCTCTATCCCCCATGTACTTCGCTACCAGTATCCATGAGCGAGATGAACGCCAGATGACCGGACGGCGAAATGAGCGCAAATTTCGATGCTGTAACCATTTGATTATTACCTTCGCGTGTGAGCGATCTCGGGGAGTTCCATTTCGCCCTCGCGCCAGAGTTCTTCCCGTTCGAGGTGGTTGTGAATGAGACCATCTCGCAAGAGAGTAAAGGCTTCTTCCGGGGTATCCGCGAACTGAAAGAGCTGCCGGTCCTTCGGAGAGATGGAGCCTTTCTGGACGAGGACATCCAGGTCGATCACCTGCTTCCAGTATGACGAGCCATAAACGACAATGCCGATCTTTTTGGCGAGCTTGTTCGTTTGAGAGAGCGTGAGGATCTCGAACATTTCGTCGAGCGTGCCAAATCCTCCCGGAAAGACTACTAGCGCCTTGGCCAAATAGGCAAACCAGTATTTTCGCATGAAGAAGTAGTGGAACTCGAAATTGAGGGCGGGTGTGATGTATCGATTGGGCTGCTGCTCGAAGGGAAGGCGAATGTTGAGGCCGATGGTTTTGCCGCCGGCCTCGAATGCGCCGCGGTTGGCGGCTTCCATGATGCCGGGCCCGCCGCCGGAGGTGACGACGAAGCGGTGGCGGTGGGATTTGAGGCCCATGCTCCATTCAGTGAGGAGGTGAGCGAGCTTGCGTGCGTCCTCGTAGTAGCGGGCCATTTCGACGGCGGCCTCGGCGCGGCGGAGGCGGAGTGGGCTGACGCCGGCGCGACCTTCGCGGGCGCGGGCGGGCTGTTCCTCGGGCGGTGCTGGGCGCTGAGAGCCTGTATTTTCAAGGAGTTCCAGTTCATGGGCGGCATCATCGAGGGCGCGGAAACGGGCGGAGCCGAAGAAAACGACGGTGTCCTGGATGCGCTCGTGGCGGAAGCGGGCGAGCGGCTCGGAGTATTCGGCGAGGATGCGGACGATGCGGCCGTCGGAGCTGTTGAGGAAGCCGGGATTTTCGTAGGCCAGCGGAGCAGAGGCGAGCGGCTGAGGAGGGTCCAGGGGGATGAGTTCATCATTCGACATAGGTTCATCTTTCATGGTGGTGAATGGCTTCCGAGAGCGCAATCCAGGCATTCAAGATGCCGAGGCCGGAAACGAGGCCGCGGGTGATGCCGCTGAACGCAATTTTTGCGAGTGGTGCGTAGTAGAGGAGCAGGCGGTTGTCTGTCCAGAAATGGGTCCAGGGCAGTGCGAGGACGACGACGCCGACGTAGAGGCGGACCATGACGCGAAGGAAGAACTCGGCGCGGACGAGCCAGGGGGGAGCCGAGCTGGAATGGGAAACCGAGCCTTGCGAGTTATCCGGTGAAAACAGGTTCGGCGATGGCGGCATAGAGATAGATCGGGGGCGGCAGATGGCCACCCCTTTCCTTTTTTCAAGCTAACACAGAGGGGAGTTGCCGGTTTTCAGCCCCCAGTCCCCAGTTGGCGGTCGTAGGTTGCCAATGGAGGACTGGGAGCGGATCGTGTGCGGCTACTGCGTCGCGACGGGGATGGTGCGCTGGGTAAGGTTCCAGGCGCGGAGGGTGAGGTGCGGGGCGGAAGTGGCAGCCGTGGCCGGGTACTGAATGGTAACGGTGCGGCTTTCGCCGGGGAGCAGGGAAACGTAGTTGTTGCTGTAGTAGGCCGGGAGGATGCGATGTCCGGAGGCGTCGAGGAGGGTGAGCTTCTGCTGGAGGACGACATCGGAGCCGGTGTTCTGGAGGTGGACGGTGACGGTGTCGGAGCCCTTGGCATGGGTCCAGGAGGCGGAAGCGGTGATGGTGGCCTGGGGCAGGCGGTCGAGGGCGCGATAGTCGGCCATATCGGCGGCGAGCCAGTAAAGGTTGCGCGAGAGGAGCCTGCCGGAGGGTGTGGTGAGGGTGAGCTCGATGAGGGCGACGCCATGGGCCCTGGCTTCATACTCGGGGAGGCTGATGGTCAAGGCTTTGACGACGCGGTTGGAGGGGCTGGCTACCTGAGCCGTGGGCACCTGCTGGAAGAGCGGCTGATTGGTGAGCGAGTACGCGTGGACGGCGACGGTGAGGGATGGGTAGGAGTGGAGGGTGGTGTTGAGGACCTGCACGTTTCCGTTGGAGAGATCGAGCTGGACGTGGAGGGGCTGAAGGGCTTCCTTGACGCCGTAGTAGGAGGCCTGGGCGCTGTAGTCGTAGTTGTAGATCTCCCACATATTGCTGGGCCAGGCGGGATGGGTCATCCAGAGGAGGCGACCGCTGTTGGGCTGCCAGAGATGGGCGTCCATGCCTTCGAAGATGGCGCGGTGGTCGACGTAGTTGAGCATCTGGGCCTTGCGTTCGAAGTCGGGGAGGCTGGTGGGCGCGCCGAACATGGCCTGGATGGCTGCCATGAAGGGATGGGTGTTGCCGTTTCCGCCCTGGTGCCAGTCATGGTAGGCCCAGACGTCGTCGATGGGCCACTGGTCGGGCTTGGGGGTCCACGCCTTGAAGGATTCGAGGGTGGACATGGAGGGTGTGCCGGTTTCCATGGAGAAGCCGCGGTTGAGTTTGGTGTAGTAGAGAACCGGATTCTGCCATTGGTAGGGGCCGCTGACCTGGAGGTTGACCTGGTTGGAGCTGCCTGTGTAGTAGCGAGTGCCGTCGAGGGTGCGAACGAGCTTATCGAGGCCGGTGTTGATGATGGGCTGGGGGACGCCTTCATTGCGTCCGCACCAGGCCACGATGGAGGGGTGATTGCGGAAGCGGAGGATGACGTCGCGGGCATTTTTGAGGAAGAGGGCTGGGTTTTCCGGCTCGATATTGCTGTTCTGTGTGGATTCCCAGAAGTCGTTCCAGATCATGATGCCGTATTTGTCAGCGAGGTCGTAGAAGGTCTTTTCAGTGTCCTGGCCCTGCCAGTTGCGGATGATGTCGATGCCGGCCTTCTGTTCGAGCTTGAAGTAGGGTTCGAGGTGGGCCTGGGAGACGTTCTTCATGGCGTCGTCCATGCCCCAGTTGCCGCCGCGGGCGGGGATGCGGACGCCGTTGACCATGAGGACGAGGAAGGTGCGGGTTCCGGCGTAGTCAGCGGGCGCGGGGCGCAGGGCCGGCGAGTGCAAGCCGGCGGGAGTGACGGACTCGACCCACTGGTTCCAATCGCTGCGGTATTTGGCCGGATAAAAGGCGGGGTAGGGGCTTTGCGGCGGGACCTGCAGGATGCCGCGGTGGGTGAGGTTGATGACGGGCGCGGCGGCAACATCGCCGCGAGAGGGGTCATAGATGAACTGCTTGAGCTGGCCGTCGGGAGTCATGAGGCCGAGGACATAACTGACCTCGCGAATGCCGAAGTGGAGCTGCTTTGTGTCTGAAACAGTGCGACCGGTGGAGACGGTGAGCGTGAGGCGGTAGAGGTTGGGCTTGCCGTATCCGTTGGGCCACCAGAGGTGCGGATTGTGGATGGCGAGCTGGGGGTATTCGGCGGGAGTGAACGAGACGGTGGTTTCGCCGGGCGGGAGGGTGACGGATTTCCTGATGGAGACGCCCTGGAAGCTGGCGCTGAGGGTGGCGTGGACGGGTGAGCTGGAGTCGTTATTGAGGGGGGCGTTGATGCGGACGTCGGCGAGGGTGCGGCTGGGCAGGTCGGGCAGGGTGGTGATGATCTGTGGATCGCCTATGTGGACGCTGCCGGTGGCGTGGAGGGTGACCTGTTGCCAGATGCCGGTGTCGCGGTCGCGGATGGCGGGAATCCAGTCCCAGCCCTCGGTGTCCATAAAGGTTGGGCCGTCGAGCTCCATTATGCCGCCGTTTGCACCGGGGCCGCCGAGGACGGACTGCTCTTGCGGGATGCCGGGATGGAAGGGCGGATCGACGTGGACGAGGAGGACGTTTTCGCCGGAGGGTTTGAGGTCGGCGGTGACGTTGAAGATGCCGCGAATGAAGGCTCCTTTGATGGAGCCGAGGGAATGGTCATTGAGCCAGACGTGAGCGACGTAATTGATGCCGTTAAAGGTGAGGGTGAACTGGCGGTTGCGCGCGGATCTGGGAGTGGGGAAGGTGGTGCGGTACCAGTAGTCCTGTTTGTTGAGGGACTCGGGGATGGCCATGTTGTTGAGGCCGTAATAAGGATTGGGGTAGATGCCGCGATCGACCATGGTGGTGAGGACGGTTCCGGGGACAGTTGCGGCGAGCCAGCTGGCGGTGCTGAAGCCCGGAGCGCCGATCTGGGCGGCGGTGGCGTCAACTTTGGGCGCGGCTTGGAGGTACCAGTCGCCGATGGTCCAGGTGTTGTGGCCGGTGGGTGTGAGCCGCGGGCGATGCGCGGGCAGGGGTTGAGCGACGGGTTTGGAAAACGGCGCTTTGCTGTGGGGTTCCTGCTGCGGGCTTTGGGGTTCGCGGTAGCCGGTCCACTGAAACCTCTGGATGGGCCAGTCCTTGGAGCCGCGGAAGAAGTCGACAATGTCGAGGTGCTTGCGCTGGTGGGCGAGAGTGGCGAGGTCGCCGGCGCTGAGGGCGTGGCGCAGGAGGGTGAAGCCTTCGACTTTGCCGCCGTAGTGCGCGAAGCCGGCGGGCAGGTGATTGGCGGGCGCGAGCGAGATCTGGGGTTTGACGCTGCCGAGCAGGAGGGTTCCGGAGCCGGCGAGGGAGCCATCAAAGTAGACGCGGAAGGTCTTGTCGCCGTCGAAGGTGGCCGCGATGAAGTGCCAGGAGCCGGGCGTGATGGTGGTTCCGGCGGGCAGCGGGAAGCGGAGGGAATTGTCGGGGCCGTCCCAGAGGATGACGGCATTGCTCGAGGCGGCGAGCATGCGGGAGTATTCGTCAGACGTGGAGCCGAGGCCGCCAATGAGCGCTGGCTCGGTGAGCGGGAGGTTGGGCTGGATCCATGCATAGAGGGTCCAGGGGGCGCTGGCCATCTGGACGGTGTCGTGCTCCTCGATGGGGTAGTTGAGGCCGATGCCGCCCTGGAGGAAGATGGCGTTCCAGGGGCCATAGTGGGGCGGATTGTTGGTGGTGGGGGTGACGTAGGTCTGCGCGAGGGCGGCAGGTGGTAGCGATATCAGAATGGCTGCGGCAAAAAGGGCGGTGCGTAGACGCGCCGGAAGAAGAAGTTTCATGGAGAGAGCGCTCGCTGGGTCGATTTCGTTGCGATGCCATTATGCATGAGGGAGGGGATGGGCGCCACTTCATAGTCCCCAGTTGTCAGTCCAAAGTCCCTAGTCCCCGGTTTTCAGTCCTCAGTATTAAGTTGAAATTGCTGGCAAAGGTTTGGAGCCTTTGCTCACCACTGACAATCGGCAAATGTGGACAGGCTACTGGCAACTACAATGGCAGCTATGCAGGAGACATGGAAGCCGGGCTCCGAAGTGCTGGAGCGGGCGAAGAAGATCAAGCTGTTTTTGATGGATGTGGATGGGACGCTGACCAACGGGGAAGTGTGCCTGGTCTCATTGCCCGGGGGCGGAGTGGGTGAGCTGAAGGCGTTCGATTCGCAGGATGGGCTGGCGCTGAAGCTGGCCAGCATCATGGGAATTGATACGGGGTTCATTACCGGGCGGCGGTCTCCGGCGGTGCAGCAGCGCGCCAACGAATTGAGGGTGCGGTTTGTGTACCTGGGGCAGGCAACGAAGACGGCGGCTTTTGAGGAATGCCTGGAAGAGGCGGGCGTGACCGAAGAAGAGACAGCTTTTCTGGGCGATGATCTGCCGGATATGGCGCTGGCGCGGCGGGCAGGACTGGCGGTGGCGGTGGCGAATGCGGCGGTGGAGCTGAAAGAGATTTGCCACTACACGACGCGGGCGGCGGGCGGCAAGGGTGCGGCGCGGGAGGTGGTGGAGCTGATTTTGAAGGCGCAGGGCCGGTGGGAAGAGGCGATTCCGAAGGCGCTGGCGTGAGCAGCATCGCCGCCAGTTCTCAGTCCCCAGTACGCAGTCTTCAGTCCCCAGTCTTCAGCCTTCGATGCTCCGTATTGAGTTGAGAGCGTCTGCGAAGGTTTGGAGGCTTTGCCGGTGATTGACAAGTGTGGACTGCCTTGAGAGCAGGCGGGCGTCCTCACAGAGTCTTCACCGGTTTTTGGAATATACTGCCAGCCATGCTTAGAACGAGAGTTGGATTTCTGCTTTTGTCCCTGGCGTTTGCGCCAGTTGCTCCAGTGATCGCGCAGACTGCCGTGAAGCCCCATCTGATGACCTTAAACGATGTGTTTCGCGTGAAGGATGTGGGGAGCCCGAAAGTGTCGCCGGACGGGAAGTGGGTGCTGTACACGGTCCGGACGACGGATATGAAGAAGGATGATCACATCACCACGTTGTGGATGGTGAGCTGGGATGGGAAGCAGGACATTCAGCTGACGTACGGATACAACGGGTCGGTGAGCGAGCCCGAGTGGAGCCCGGATGGGCAGTATATTTCGTTCTTGTCCGGGCGGAAGGGCAAAGCCGAAGGCACGCAGGTGTGGGTGCTGCCGCGGCACGGCGGCGAGGCGCACCAACTGACGGACGTGAAGAAGAAGCAGGGCACGATTCAGGCGTATCGCTGGTCTCCAGATGGAAAGCAACTGCTGCTGACGGTGCACGTGGGCCGGATTGTGAGCGCGAACGCGTTCAACGATGCGAAGGAACACAAGTACGTTGCGCCGATTGTGATTACTCGCTACCTGTTCAAGCAGGATGTCAAGGGATACATCACGGCGACGTCGCACACATTTCTTTATCTGTATGACATTGCGACGGGCAAGATGGAGAAGCTGACGGCCGGCGAGAAGTATGACGAGCAGGACGGGGTGTGGTCGCCGGATGGGAAAGAGATTGCATTTGTGAGCAATCACACGGCGGAGCCGGAGCGGAATATCAACACAGACGTGTTTGTGGTGGCGGCGAAGGCGGGGTCGGAGCCGAAGCAACTGACGCACTACACGGGCGAGGACACGGGGCCGCTGGCGTGGTCTCCGAATGGGAAGGAAATCGCGTTTTTGCGCGGCGGGCATGTGAAGTACTGGCAGTACCAGGAGAATCGGCTGGCGGTAATTGCAGCCGATGGGAGCGGGCCCGCGAAAGTGTTGACGGCGGAGTTTGACCGTCCGATACATGAGCCGCAGTGGACGCCGGACGGCAAGCACATTCTTGCACTGGTGACGGATGATCGGAACCGGTATCCGGCGAGCATTGACGTGGCGACGGACGCGGTGACGCGTCTGGTGGACAGCGAGGGCGTGTCGTGGGGCCACTCGGGCAAAGACGGACATGAGGCCGTGCTCTGGACGACGGACACGACGCCGGGCGAGGTGTTCGCGCTGAGCGACGGGCATCTGCGGCAACTGACACACCAGAATGCCAAGCTGCTCTCAGAGCTGGTGCTGGCCAAGGCCGAGAATATGGACGCGACGAGCAAAGACGGTACGCGCGTGGATGGGTTGATCACGCTGCCGGATGATGCCGGGGCGAAGAAGCCGTATCCGATGCTGTTGTGGATTCACGGCGGGCCGCAGGGGCAGGATGCACACGAGTTTTCGCCGATGCGGCAGTTGTTTGCGGCGCGCGGCTACGCGGTGCTGAATGTGAATTACCGGGGCAGCAACGGGCGCGGGATCGCTTACCAGAAGGCGATCTGGGCGAACTGGGGCGTGCTGGAAGTGCAGGATATCGAGGCCTGCGTGAACAAGATGATCCAGGAAGGGATCGCGGATCGGAACCGCATGGGCGTGGGCGGCTGGAGTTACGGCGCCATCACGACGGATTACATGATCGCGCACACGAACGAGTTCAAGGCGGCGACGGCGGGCGCGGGGACGGGCGATCCGTTCGTGCTGTACGGCGTGGACGAGTACATCAACCAGTACAACTATGAGCTGGGCGTGCCGTGGGAGAACGTGCAGCGATACATCAAGATCGGGTATCCGTTCTTCCATGCGAATCTGATCCATACGCCGACGCTGTTCATGGGCGGGACGAGCGACTTCAACGTGCCGCTGGAGGCCGGCGAGCAGATGTATGAGGCGCTGCAGACGCTGCATGTGCCTTCGGCGCTGATCGTGTATCCGCAGCAGTGGCATGGATTCACGCGACCGACGTACATTCGCGACCGTTATCAGTACTGGTTCAACTGGTATGACAAGTGGGTGCTGGGCAAGAACGTGAAGCTGACGTACCAGCCGTGGGCGAAGAAGAAAGAAAAGCACGAGAACAAGGAGATGCAGTAGCGCGATTGGCCGGAGCAGAGGCCGCCGGGAAACTGGCGGCCTTTTT
>JAJZMO010000339.1:0-4997 GCA_021798235.1 Acidobacteriota bacterium
ATAGCGCGGCTTGTCCGCAGGCAGCAGCGGCAGCGTCGCGGCAATGATCTCACGCGTGCGTTCCCGTGGCTCGCCAACACTCAGACCGCCCATCGCGTAGCCGGGCAGGTCCAACTCCACCAGCCGCTCGGCGGATTCACGGCGCAGATCGGCATACATACCGCCCTGCACAATGCCAAAAAGATTTTGTGTCTGCCCCTGGCGCTCGGCGTACCAAGGCACTTCCTGCTGATGCGCCAGAAAATGATCGCGGCTGCGCACGGCCCAGCGCTGCGTCAACTCCAGCGAGGCACGTGCCCGCTCGCGCGTGGCCGGATACTCGGTGCATTCGTCAAAGGCCATCACAATATCCGCGCCCAGAGCAATCTGCACATCCATGGAATGCTCCGGCGAAAAAAAATGTGAGGAGCCATCCAAATGCGAGCGGAAGCGCACGCCCTCTTCGCTGACCGTGCGCAGTGCATTCAAGCTGAAAACCTGAAAGCCGCCGGAGTCGGTGAGAATGGCGCGCGGCCAACTCATAAAGCGGTGCAGCCCGCCCAGGCGGCGAATGCGCTCATGTCCAGGGCGCAGGTACAGGTGATAGGTGTTGCCCAACAGAATCTGCGTGCCTGCCTCTTCCAGCAAGTGCTGCGGCACGGCCTTCACCGTGGCCGCCGTGCCCACGGGCATAAAGACCGGCGTCTCGACCGCGCCATGCGGCAGTTGCATCGTGGCTCTGCGTCCTGCGCCGGTGTCTTGCTGAATGGAAAAAGTAAGCGGCATCGCTGTTGCCATTGTAGAGGGCGGTGCGATCCTGCCGTTCTGGCAGCCTGTGGCCCGCTGCATATGCAGCTCCCAGCCACACGGGCCTGCACCTAGGCCCAAGCAAAAACCTCTCCGTAAAAATGTCAGGGGCTTTGTGTTGGATGCGCATCGTGGGTGCGGACGGATTCCAAGGCACAGTTGGAATGTATATGACCGCCTACCCAGTCAATCGGGATGAGGGCCGCATGCTGGTACAAGCAGCAGCGCGGAGCCAGGAAAGGACCCCCACCGCGCCGCAATAGCCAGACGCCAGGCTGCCGCTGGACGCCCTGCCGCTCTGGGCTTGGTTCCAGAGCAGTCTTGGCTCCGGAGCGGTCTTGGTTCCTACGCCGTCTTGGTTCCAGAACCGTGGCGCCCGACTAGCTGCTCAGGCCTTCCATCAGCGCATTGACGATGCGGTTCAGGTCCTTGTCGCTGTGGCGCAGATCGTCGATCTTGGCAATGGAGTGCATCACGGTGGTGTGATGCTTGCCGCCGAACTGGCGGCCAATCTCGGGCAGCGAAGCCTCTGTCAACTGCTTGGTCAGATACATGGCGATCTGGCGCGGCACCACCACGGCGCGCGAGTTGTTCTTCTGCTTCAACTCGGTGACGCGCATGCCGAACTGCTCGGAGACGGCCCGCTGAATGGCCTCAATCGACACCTTGCGCACCTGGGTGTCAATGAACTGCTTCAGGCACTGCTGGGCCACGGAGAGCGTCAGTTCCACGCCATGCAGGCTGCCCCAGGCGATCAGGCGCACCAGCGCGCCTTCCAGTTCCCGCACGTTGGTGCGAATATTCGATGCGATGAACAGTGCAATGTCCATCGGCAGCGTAACCTGTTCGCTCTCGGCCTTCTTCTGCAGAATGGCCACCTTGGTTTCCAGGTCAGGCGGCTGAATGTCGGCGATCAAGCCCCACTCAAAGCGATTGCGCAGCCGGTCTTCAATCTCGGCCAACTCTTTGGGAGGCCGGTCGCTGGCGATGACAATCTGCTTCATGCTCTCGTGCAGCGCGTTGAAGGTGTGGAAGAACTCCTCTTGCGTGCGCTCTTTTTGCGCCAGAAATTGAATATCGTCGATCAGCAAAACATCCACGCTGCGAAACTTGTCGCGGAAGCTGGACATGCGATCGTAGCGCAGCGAGTTGATCATCTCGTTGGTGAACTTTTCGCTGGAGACGTAGCAGATCGAGGCCTGCGGCGAGCGACGCTTCACCTCATGGCCAATGGCGTGCATCAGGTGAGTTTTGCCCATGCCGACGCCGCCGTACAGGAAGAGTGGATTGTAGGCCTTGGAGGGACGCTCGGCGACGGCCTCCGCTGCGGCGCGCGCAAATTGATTGCCGCTGCCAATGACAAAGGCGTCGAAGTTGTAGCGCGGATTCAGTTGCGCCGCCGTGTCCCAGTCAAAGCGCGCCTGCTGGGGCGTTGGGCTGGGCTGGGAGTGGCCCTGCGAACGTGCGCGCTGCGCGGTGTGAACCGTTTGCGGCGCGAAGCCGCCATCCTCGCGCACCTCACGCGTGCGCTGCGGCGCTTCCTCTTCCAGCGCCTCGAAGGCAACCTCATCCACTTCAATGCCCAGCTGGTCGATCGCTTCCAGAATCAGATCGTTGTAGCGCTCACCAATGTGTTCAAACTCGCGCGTGGGCACGCTGATGACCAGCACACGGCCCTCGATACGGCTGAAGCGCGTGGGCTTGAACCATGTGTCAAAAGACTGCCGGTTAATCTTCTTTTCCAGCGCCGCCAAGATGCGCAGCCAGGGATTCAGTGCCGTCGATGCTGTAGCGAGTAGGGACATTCTTGTCTTTTTATTTCCCGTGTTAGCGCCGCAAGCGGCGTGCTGATGGTGCTGACACCCTCAGGCTGGTTTCCCCCTGCATCGGCAAAAAAGGAAAGCAACTCTGCACTCCGCCGTGTACGCGGTTGTGGAGAATCACACTGCCGGGAAGAAAAAACAGTCTGTTTCGGAGCGTCCACGCCCGGCGATCATTCCCCAAAACCGGTGCTGCGTGGACGGCCCGTTCGATGTCGTTAGCGAACCCGATAGTAGCACATCAGAACCGGTGGAGTGCAGCCCAATCCAATAGATTTTTTTTGCGAGCGGGAAATTGCACCACGCACGGTGAAACTCCGCGCAAAAATGGAACTTGCGTACTGCTTCCCAGCTTCCTTTTGCCGATCTCCCCCCACTTCCGCTATACTAAAAATTCCGCCTCCCCGCCTAGAGTCTGCCTTGGCAGCCGCGTGGGAAATCGCTGGAAGAATTTTTCATAGAATTTGAGGAACGCACCCCGATGCCGAAGCGCACATTTCAACCCAACCGCCGTAGCCGCGCCAAAACGCATGGCTTCCGCAGCCGCATGAAGACCAAGAGCGGAGCCGCCGTGCTCTCGCGCCGCCGCGCCAAGGGGCGCAAGCGCGTCGCCGTCAGCGCTGGATACCGCGACTAGGTTTGCTGCCGAAGCGGCCAGCGCTTCGGCACCCCGCTCGACACACACCCTTCGCACTCACCGCCATCTTCTCGCTGCGCACTGCGTCTCCCTGCGAGCGCGCAGGCGGATGGCTGCGCGCCAGAGCCTCTATCGCGCGACAATAGCAGCAGGCGTGCAGATCCCTGGCCCCCAGAGTTGCCCCTTGATGGCTGACCCGAAGAATTCGTCGCAGACTTGGCGCTTGCGCAAACACGCGGACTATCAGCGCGTCTACCGCGAAGGCCGCAGACAATCCCTGCCGCTGCTGACCTACTTCTTTGCCGCGCGCACGATCGCTTCGGGCCAAAATGCAGCCGCGCCGGGCCACGATGCGGAGGCTCCGCGCGTGGGCCTGACCACAGGCCGCGTGCTGGGCAAGGCCGTCGAGCGCAACCGCATCAAGCGCAGAATGCGCGCCGTGGTGCGCGCGCAGGTACACCTGCTGCAAGGCCCCATCGATGTGGTGCTGCATCCGCGGCGCCAAGTCTTGGAAGCCGAGTTTGCCGCCATCGAACGCGATGTGACCCGCGCCTTTGCCGCCGTCATGCGCGGCCTTGCCAGCGCAGAGGCCCACGGCGAGACCATCGCCGCCGCGCCGCCCCAGCCGCGCCGCCCCGAACGCAGACCCCATGCCGACAAACGCTAACACCCCGCAGCCGACGGAGCACCCCGTCGCAGCACAATCCCCACGCAGTCGGATTGTGGGTGTACTGCTGGCGGGGTACAAGCGTTGGCTCTCGCCCCTTTTGCACGGCGCGCTGCACGCGGTGGCTCCCTTTGCCAGCGGTTGCCGCTTCCAACCCACCTGTTCGGAGTACGCGGCTGTGGCCCTTGCCCGGCATGGCTGGCTGCGCGGTGGGTGGCTGGCGCTCTGGCGCTTGCTGCGCTGCAACCCGTTGACACCTGCGCGGCGCTGCGGCTGGGATCCCGTGCCGGAGTGCGCCGCAGCCCAGACCCCAAAAAACCATTTACGATAGAAACAGTCCCCTGCGCGCGCGAAGAGATTTCTCCCTGCGGCGTTGCGGGCAATACCCATCCCGGCTGGCCGCGACCGCCGGAGAAGAGCAGTAGGACACCTTGGCCGAATTCAAAAATCCCAATCAGCAGGGCGGGCAAGACAGCAGCTCGTTGCTGGTCTTTACGTTGATCTTTGTCGTGGTGCTCATCGGCATGGAGTACTTCCGGCCCAAGCCTGCGCCCACAGCGCCTGCAACGCAAACACAGAGCGCAGTGCCGGCAGCATCCACTGCGGGAACCCCCAGCGCTGCGCTGCCATCTTTATCCGCAAAGGCTGCGGGGAGCGCCGCTGCCGCACCCACGCTGGCCGCATCGGCAGTAACCACGACGACGGTTGAGAATTCTTTGTACCGGATCACCTTCAACAATCGCGGCGCGCAGGTCACCTCTTGGATTTTGAAGAACTACACCGACGAGAACGGCAAGCCGCTCGACTTGGTGAATGCGCAGGCGGCGCAGAGCTTCGGCTTCCCGCTGTCGCTCTACACCTATGACGCCAATCTGCGCGCGCAGTTGACCCAGGCGCTCTACGTGCCCTCGGCCACGGGATCCGTGTCGGCCCCTGCGCAGGTGAGCTTTTCCTACGCTTCTGGCGGACTGGAAGTGAAGAAGACCTTCCGCTTTGATAGCAGCTATGTTGTGCATGCCGACGTTAGCGTCACGATGAATGGCGCGCCCGTCGAGGCGTTGCTGGCCTGGCCCTCCGGCTTTGGCGA
>JAJZMO010000339.1:5097-6642 GCA_021798235.1 Acidobacteriota bacterium
TGGGCGCTGCTGTGGGCGCACCGAATGGCCCCACCAGCCTGCGCATTTTTGTCGGCCCCAAAAAGCTGGGCTTGCTGCACAGCATTCACGCCTCGGCAGCCGATGGCAAAACAACCGGGCCGGATCTGGTGCCGATCGTTCACTATGGAATGTTTTCGTTTCTGGCCAAGCCGCTCTTTTACGCGCTGCGCTGGATGCACAACCACATCGTAGCCAACTGGGGCTGGGCGATTCTGCTCTTCACCGTGCTCATCACGCTGGCCATGCTGCCGACGCGCATCGCCATGATGAAGTCGTCCATCAAGATGCAGCGCGTGCAGCCGCAGATGAACGCGATCAAGGAAAAATATAAGAAGTACAAGTTCGATGATCCGCGCAAGCGCGACATGAACCTGGAGATGCAGCAGCTCTACCGCGATGAGGGCATCAACATGTTTGGCGGCTGCCTGCCCATGCTGATCCAGTTCCCGCTGATCTTCGCGTTCTACGCCATGCTGGAGAATGCCATTGAGCTGCGCCACGCGCACTGGTTCTGGCTCCATGATCTCTCCGCGCCGGATCCGTATCACATTCTGCCGATTTTGATGGTGGTCTCGCAGTTCGCCTTTCAGCTGTTTACGCCCACGCCGGGTGTTGATGCAGCCCAGCAGAAGATGATGGCCTTCACCATGCCACTCTTCAGCGGATTCATCACGTGGCATTACGCCTCTGGCTTGGCGCTCTATTGGGCGTGCAGCAACCTGATCGGCATCTTCATGCAGTTGGGCATCAACCGCACCAGCCTGGGCAAGGAACTGCGCGCGATTCAGGCCAAGCGCGCCGCCAAAAAACAAGGCAAGCCCGCGCTGGCGCGCAGATGATATATTTCCCACGCGCATTGTGTGGACACTAAATTCGACGCAGATTTTCAGGGAGAGCCATGCCAATCGAGGATTATCGCGCCGCTGCACAGAAGATCGACACGCTGATGAAGACGCTGATCGGCACAGGCGGGCTACGCCTGAAGTACCGCATCACCGCAGGCCCCGGCGCAGCCGATCCCGATGGGCTGGAGTCGCGCGAGATTTACGTCGAACTGGGCGGCCCGGACAAGCCGCTGCTACTCGAGCGCAACGCGGAGCTGCTCTACTCCATCGAGCACATCGCGGCCAAAACTCTGCGCTTGGAAAATGAGGAACACGATCGCGTCTCCTTTGACGCCGGCGGCTACAAGGCCATGCGCGCCCAAGAGCTGCGCCTACTGGCCAACACGGCTGCGGACAAGGTTCGCTCCACCGGCCAGCCCTATCAATTTTCGCCGATGAGTTCGCGCGAGCGTCGCCTGTTGCACCTGGCGCTGCGCTCCATTGACGGCATCAAGAGCGAGAGCAGCGGCGAAGGCCGCGATCGCTGCGTCGCCGTTTATCCCGCGGACTGGAAAGGCCCACTGCTCGCGCCCGCTCCGCCGCGCCGCAGCTTTGGCCGCCGGTAGAACGCGAGCCTCCGGCTTCAAGTTTTTCCAGCGCCACAAATGAACGCATCCCATCCCAGCAACGATTTCTCCAC
>JAJZMO010000339.1:6742-9369 GCA_021798235.1 Acidobacteriota bacterium
CGGGCAAATCCTCGCTCTTCAACCGGCTGGTGCAGCGCGAGCGTGCCATTGTGACGGCCACGCCCGGCACCACGCGCGATCTGGTCACGGAGCGCGTCGCACTCGGCGGCATTCCTCTGAACCTGATCGACACCGCTGGCTTGCGCACCGCTACGGATGAGGCCGAGCGTCTGGGCATTGAAAAATCCCGCGAAGCCGCCGCAGATGCCGATGTCGTGCTGCTGGTGCTCGACGCCAGCGCCGGGCCGTTGGACGCCGAAGAACGCGCTCTGTTGCAGCAGCTGGAGAATCGGTGCGCGCTGGTGGTTTTGAACAAAGTGGATCTGCCGGTCTCCGCTGCGCCCACAATCGAGATTCCCGCCTCCGCGTTGCGCACCTCGGCGCGGACGGGGGAAGGCATCGCCGCATTGCAGGAAAAAATTTTAGAGCTGGTGCGCGGCGACGGCGCGGAGAGCGAATCCGCACTGGTGACCAATCTGCGCCAGCAGCAGGCCGTGCAAGAGGCCTTGGCCGCTCTGGCCGCGGCGCAGGCTGGCGTTGCAGCGCAGATTCCCCACGAGATGATCCTGCTCGATTTCTATGGAGCGCTGCGCGCGCTCGATGCGTTGACCGGCGAGACCACACTCGACGATATTTTGAACCAGATATTTTCCACCTTCTGCATTGGAAAATAGTTTGGGTGGCTTCGAAACGATCTAGACCTTTACGGTTGTACGCAGCAGCGGTGGCTCCACCAACGCGGCTTTCACCGCTTCGTCTTGCTGGCTCAGCTCCACCAGAGCACGCGTGACGGCCTCATCGGTCTCTGCGGCGCGACGCAAGAGCACCGGATAGCGCACCTTAAATTCCAACCCGCCTTCGACAAACTGCAAGCGCGATTCCATCTTGGGCCGCTCGGCTTCAATCTCCCAGTGCAGTTCCAAGCTGCCGTGCTGGCGTGCGATTTCCGACTCATACTGCTTGTACTGCTCGGCAACCAACGCGGTGATCTTCTGCGCAGCCCCTTTGTAATCGGCCTCTTCGCGCAGCTTCACCGCCACCTCGCGCCAGCCGTATTCCGTGCCGGGGATCTGCTTGTACAGAGGGGTGGTGGCCTGAAACAAAATTGCGTTGGAAAATACGGCCACGCGCCCGGTGGGATACAGATCAATGCCCGTACCGGCCAGCTCCATCACATACAAACGCACCAAGCTGATGTCCATCACGTCGCCAGTGACGCCCGATACGCTGATGCGGTCGCCCACACGCACGCCGTAGCGGCCCACGATGAAAAAGTATGCGGCCACAGAGAGCAGCACCGTTTGCAGACCGACGGCAATGCCTGCTGTCAGAAATCCCGCAAAGGTGGCCAGAGAACTGAACTGCGAAACGAAGCCCAAAATCAGCACTCCGCCCATGCAAAAGCTGGTGACGAAGCGGCGCAGAATCAGCAACTGTCTGCGGCGGCGCATGTCGCGCACGTAGCGGATGGAGGTGCGCCGCCAGATTTCACTCAGCAACAGAATCAGTCCGATGCCCAGAGCAATTTCCAAGACACGCAGCAGCAACGCACGCAGCAGCCGATCGTATTCGCTGTCGATAGCGTCGCGCCACTGCAAAAGATTGGCATGGCTTTGGTCGAGCAGCAACAACTCCTGCGCCAGCGGCATGGATGCGGAGGAGAGCTGCCGAAACTCCGCGGTCAGATGCTCATAATCGGCAAGCGTCGGCGTGGGCTGCACCTGCGCTGGGCTGGTCACCGCAGCCTTGTTGTTGCCTGCGGGCAAAGCAGGAGCCGTCGCAGCACCCTGCGCCAAAACATTGCCCGCCTGCAGCGTCTTGCGCAGCAATGCGACCAACGGATCGTGCAAGGCAACCACACGCGCGCGTAAACGATCATTCTCTGCGATCCACAAATTCATCTGGTGCAGGCTGTTCAATTGCGCAAAGAGCGTCTCCGCCTGGCCCAGCACGCCTGCCTGCTCCGCAGCTTGGATGGATTGCCCCGCAAAGGACGGGCTTTTGCTCGATGCGGAGGTCGCGCTACCTGCAGCAGGGCTGCTCATCGGCGCGGAGAGTTCCAAGTGCGCAATCTCTGTGCTCAGCTTGGAGCTTCCGGTAGATTCGGCTTTGTCCATGGAGCTAAAGTGTTCGAGCACTTGCTGCATAGCCCGCTCCAAATCCAATTGGCCGCGCAAGCTGTCGTGCTCTGCCGTCAAGGCTTGTAGCCGCGCGCCGCTGGCCGTGGTCATTTGCCGCTCCGTAGTGGCTATCGCGTTTTGGATCTGCGCGATCTTGGCCGCTGTCGCAGCCTGCATGGCCTGCAAACGCTCTTGCTGCGCACTCCCCACGCTGTTGTTGCCTGGGTTGCTGTTCGCAGCCTGTGCCATCTCCGCATTCAGTAAGGGAGCCTCAGCCTTGGCCGAATCAAAGGCGAGCTGCGTGATCTGTGCGGCCAGGGATTCTTCTTGATCGTGGTAGAGCGCATCGCTGGGTTCGCCGGCATTTTGCTGAAATGCAGTGGCGGTGCGATGAAAGTGAATTGCCGCATTCAAATGCGTAAGAATCCGGTCGTCTGTGGTGGAATCGAACACCCAATCCAGCCCAGACGCAGGGCCGATCGTTGCCTGTGCCGGAACCGCAGCCTG
>JAJZMO010000048.1:0-3672 GCA_021798235.1 Acidobacteriota bacterium
CAATGCGCAACGTCTGCGCAGGCGATGCGCTGTATTTATTGCGACGGTGCTGGGACTGTGCCTGTGCCGTCAGGCTGGCTGGTGGGGCCTGTGCCGGAGACAAGATTCTCCAACAGCGATGTAGGCACGACAGCGCGAAGTACAACACGATTGTCTTGCTGCTGCACGGTAGCGCTATTGAGAAAATCTCCCAGCGCAACTTTGGCTGGGTCTGAACTTATATCTGCGGCTTGCAAGGAGCGCAGCACTTGCAGTGCGACTCCAGCAACGCGCGTGGTGGCCTGCGCGGAGTCAGCATTGGCGGCAATCTCTTCCACACGCAGGTGCAGTGAGCCAAGGTAACGCACGCTGGCAACGAACGTCGTCTCCGCCGAGAGTGGGATAGGAATACCCAGCAGACTTAGCGTATGACCGTCGGCAAAAGGCAGGCCGATCTTGCCGATGCCCCAGACTTGGCTGAGCAAGGGAACATCATGGTAATGCTCGGCTAAGAGTGTGGAGCCACTGAAGGGCAGCGCCGCAGTGTGGTAACGATCGATGATGGAGTGAATCTGTTCTGGCGTGGGCGCGTTGGAGGCGGCGACCATCTCATAGCCGAGAATTGCGACGCGCAGCGTGCGGCCATCGATGGGAATATCAAAGATGGTATGGCCTGCATAGCTCTCCGTGGCCGAAGCCTGTGTGGAGAGATACTGCGAGAGTCGCGCGCCATCAAAGCGCGCGGCGAAGACCTCCGAATACGCAACCAAGCCGTTGGGGCCGTTTGGATTGGCCATGCGATGCAGTGCGAAGGCGGCTTCGTCCAAGTCACGTTCTGGGTCAATGCCGGTTGCATCCAAAAATGTCTGATAGGCAGCGGCGCGCGTGCCAACATGCAAATCGAAGTGCGTGAGTGTGCGCAGCGGCTTCAGATCAAAATAGACGATGGCATCGGCTTCTGGTAGCAGACGCGCAACCTCTGGTGGAGCTTGTTTGCGCAGATATACAGCCAGCGCAAGCGCAGCCATAAGGGCGATACCGATCAGTAAAGGAATTTGGCGGCGTTTAGACACGGGGTTCGAGCGACTCCGGCAAACGATACGAGCGGTTGGGCGCTGGATGCGTACGCGAACAAGGGAACCAATCCATAGGCAAGAGCATATCACTGCTCTAAGAACTTGTTGAAAACGGCTTCCAAGTCTCGCATTGCGATCTCGCATTCTGACAGACCAGTTCCCACCCAGACGGCCACGGTGGTCGGCTCACGACAGCAAATTTGCCCCAAGGCTGTTGAGCATTCTCCGTAGCGGTTACGATGTTAGGGACAGAAAATTTCGGGAGGAATTGTGCGCTTTCATAAAAGATTATTTCCTTTGCTTGTTTCCCTTCCATTCTGTGCATGCAGTCTGCCCGCGCTGGCCAACATTACAGTGCCCAACGTGCTAGCCAATCACATGGTGATCCAACGGGACCGCCCCGTACATTTGTGGGGCATGGCCGATCCGGGTGAGGTTGTCACCGTCGATTTTCGAGACAACCACGCCAGCACAGTGACCGACACATTGGGCCGATGGAGTCTATATCTGCCACCGGGCGAGGCAGGCGGTCCCTTTCCGCTGACACTCCACGGCAAGAACACCATCACCTGGAATGACATTCTTGTGGGCGATGTTTGGATCGCCTCAGGCCAGTCCAATATGGAGTTCATGATCGCGCAGACGGCCTGGAGCAACAGTGGCGTCTTCGATTGGAAGAATGTTTTGGCAGCGGCCAACGTGCCGAATCTGCGGCTGCTGCAAATTCACAAAACCTACGCGATGTACCCCATGGCGGATGTGGCCTCCAGCGGTTGGAGTGCATGCACGCCCACAACCGCAGCCAATTTTTCCGCTGTCGGATATTTCTTTGCACGCGAAATTATGGATCACGAGCATGTCCCAGTGGGCATCATTGAAGCCGATTGGGGAGGCACACCTGCCGAGTCTTGGACCAGCCTGGACGCACTGAGCGCAGACGCTGGACTGATGCCGGTCTTTGCTGCGCGCGCGCAGTCCATGGATCAAGAAGTGACGCGCACGCTGCAAACGCAGGCCGACGAACGCGCCGCCGCATTGGCCAAGGAACAAGGCAAAACGCCACCGCCAATTCCCTGGCATCCCGATCCGCAATCCTGGGCACCAGCCGGGTTGTTCAACGGCATGATCGCTCCGCTGATCCCGCTGCCAATCCGCGGCGTGATCTGGTATCAGGGCGAGAGTAATACGGATGCTTCGCGAGCACCGATTTATCAAAAGCTTTTTACCAGCATGATTCAGGATTGGCGCACGCATTGGGCGCAGGGAAATTTTCCTTTCCTTTTTGTGCAAATCGCCAACTTTAATTCCGATGATGAATGGGCCCAAGTACGCGAGGCGCAGCGTAAGGCGCTTTCCCTGCCCAACACCGGCATGGCCGTGACCATCGACATTGGGAACCCGGACGATGTGCATCCCAAGGACAAACAGGATGTGGGACATCGCTTGGCGCTTTGGGCGCTGGACATTGCCTATGGCGAGCATGGGGAAGATTCCGGTCCGCTCTTTCGCCAAGCCGTGCCCGAGAATGGAAAAATGCACGTCTGGTTTGACCACGCAGAAAGCGGCTTGGATGTGCATGGCAAACAGTTAGAGGGCTTCGAGGTCGCCGGAGCTGACAAAAAATTTGTCCCAGCACAGGCGCAGGTACAGGGCGACAGCGTGGTGGCTTCCAGCGCTTCCGTGCCCAATCCCAAATACGTGCGCTATGCGTGGGCCTCGAATCCAACCTGCAATTTGTTTAATCACGATGGGCTGCCCGCTTCCCCATTCAGCTCCATTCCCTAAGAACGGTTGCACCAGGGCCGGCGGTGTGCGGATTGATATGGATGGGTGTTGCTGCGTTGGTTCCAACCAGCGAGCAACCACGCAGTCGTGCGCTCTCCGGTAGCATAGCCAGTATGGATTTTCAGCTTGTCAGCAGTTATCAGCCGCAAGGCGACCAGGGCCGCGCCATTGACGAATTGAGCCGTGGCCTGGCGCAGGGCGAAAAACATCAGGTACTGCTTGGAGTCACCGGTTCCGGCAAGACCTTCACCATGGCAAAGCTTATTGAGCAGTCCGGCAGGCCGGCTCTCATCCTTGCGCACAACAAGACGCTGGCGGCACAACTTTTCCATGAATTCAAACAGTTTTTCCCTGAAAATGCAGTCGAGTATTTTGTTTCGTATTACGACTTCTATCAGCCAGAAGCCTATATTCCCTCCGGGGACCTTTACATCGAAAAAGAATCGACGGTCAACGAAGAACTCGACAAGCTGCGCTTATCGGCGACGCGCTCGCTCTTCGAGCGGCGCGATGTGATTATTGTTTCCTCGGTGAGTTGCATCTACGGTCTTGGTTCACCAGAGGCGTACTTTGGAATGCTCTTTGTGCTTGAGCAAGGCCAGAAGATCAGTCGCAAGGAATTGGTGCGCAGACTGGTGGAGATTCTCTACGAGCGCAACGATGTGGACTTTCGCCGCGGAACCTTTCGCGTGCGCGGCGACGTGATCGAGATATACCCAACGTACGAAGAGTGTGCGTATCGCATTGAAATGTTCGGCGATGAAATCGAGTCTCTATCGCAACTCGATCCGTTATTGGGCACAGTTCAGAAGACCTACACGCGCCTGCCCAT
>JAJZMO010000048.1:3772-9335 GCA_021798235.1 Acidobacteriota bacterium
GAGGTGGAGATTCGACCTGTGCGCGGACAGATCGACGACTTGCTGGGAGAGATTCGCACACGTGCGCAGCGCAATGAGCGCGTGCTGGTGACCACGCTGACCAAGCGCATGGCCGAGGATTTGTCCGGCTACTACACCGAGGTGGGCGTGCGCTGCCGCTACATGCACTCGGAGATTGAAACGCTGGAGCGCGTGCGCCTGTTGCGAGATCTGCGCAAGGGCGAGTACGACGTGCTGATCGGAATCAATCTGCTGCGGGAAGGACTCGACCTGCCGGAAGTTTCGCTGGTGGCGATTCTCGACGCAGACAAAGAAGGATTTTTGCGCTCCGCAGGATCGTTGATCCAGACCATTGGCCGCGCAGCGCGGCATGTGGAGGGCCGTGCGATTTTATATGCCGATAAAATCACGGACTCCATGCGTCGCGCGCTGGATGAAACCAGCCGACGCAGAGAGTTGCAGCGCGCGCACAACAAAGAACACGGCATCACCCCCACATCAATCTTGCGTTCGGCGGATATGGCGCTGGCGGGCATTTTGCAAGCAGAGTACGCCGACGTAATCGAAGAAACTGAATCCTTGCCAGAGAGCGCGACGATGGAAGAGTTGCAGGAATACATCGCAGCTCTCGAAAAACAAATGCGGGAAGCAGCGCAGAGGTTTGAATTTGAATCGGCCGCCAAGCTGCGTGACAAGATTCGCACGTTGCGCGAAAAAGAAATGCTGCTGGGCAGTATCGACAGGGTGGGCAAAGAAGTGGATCCCGCATGAATTTGAACACATACTTGCTGCGCAGTACGCTGGTGGGCGCGCTTGGCGGATTGCTCTTTGGCTTTGACACCGCTGTCATTGCCGGAACCACGCACGCGTTGACATTGCAATATCACCTCAGCAGTTCGCAGTTGGGCGTTACCGTTTCGAGTGCGCTGGTTGGCACGATTCTCGGCGCGGCGTTGGCCAGCATTCCCGGTCAACGCATCGGCAGGCGCGACAGCTTGCGCATACTGGCCCTGCTGTATGTAATCTCTGCTCTGGGTTGTTCTTTTGCGTGGAGTTGGCCTGCGCTGCTGTTTTTTCGCAGTATCGGCGGTTTGGGCATTGGCGGCTCTTCGGTGCTTGGGCCCATGTATATTGCCGAAATTGCGCCTGCAGCGTGGCGGGGACGATTGGTGGGCACCTTCCAGATCAACATTGTCGTTGGAATCTTGCTGGCGTATCTGTCGAACTTTCTAATTGCCCTGCTGCATCTGGGGGCAATGGAGTGGCGCTGGCAATTAGGAGCGGCCACCCTCCCTGCTCTCTTTTTTCTTCTGATGCTCTTTAGCGTGGGGCGCAGTCCGCGCTGGCTGGCTTTGCAAGGACGATTGCAGGAGGCGTACACGGCGCTGGTGCAATGCGGAGCGGACAATGCCAACGAGGAAATGCAGGCGATCCTCAAATCCATTCATGCTGACGAGACCGCGCAGGCATCTGTACTGTTTCAAAAAAAATATTGGCTGCCGATTTTTCTTGCCGTCACCCTTGGAATTTTCAATCAACTCTCCGGCATCAACGCCATACTGTATTACTTGAATGATATTTTTGCGCAGGCAGGCTTCAGTCGACTCTCCAGCGACGTGCAAGCCGTCTATATTGGCCTGGCAAATCTATTGGCGACACTGGCGGCCATGACGCTCATCGACAGGCTGGGTCGCAAGACGCTGCTGCTGCTCGGAGCGGCAGGCATGACGGTTTGCTTGTCTCTGGTAGCGCTCATCTTTCAAACCGGGCGCAACACCAGCAGTCTGCTGGCGCTGCTGATCTGCTACATTGTTGCCTTTGCCATCTCACAGGGCGCGGTGGTTTGGGTGTACTTGGGAGAAGTCTTCCCGACCAATGTGCGTGCGCAGGGGCAGAGTCTTGGTAGCTCAGCAAATTGGATCAGCAATGCAATCATCTCTGGAATTTTTCCGCTTTTTGCGCTGCGCCATGCCAGCGCACCTTTTTATTTTTTTGCAGCAATGATGGCACTACAGTTCTTTATCGTGCTCTTTGTGTATCCAGAGACCAAAGGTCTGACGCTGGAGCAGATGCAGCGCAAGCTCGGTATCGATTGAGGCTATGGAATCCTGCGCGTGTTGATGCCAGCGTACGGGAAAAACCCTGTGGGCAATTTTGCGTTGGGGTGTTGGCGGTGCAGCGTGTAGTGCAGCGAGATACCGCCGATCTGCTGATTGTAATTGGATGCGTTGTTGGCGTTGGCGAATGCTCCCAGATACCAGTGGCCCGCGATGAGCCAGGCTGCGTCTGCCTGCACTCCATAGTTCAAACCCAAAGTGCTTTGGCCTGCGTAGATTGGATTGGCAGTAATATTCGCGCTTTGAAGCACTGGATCCAGCGGGTAATATAGCGCGCTAGCCTGATGGAAATCTTGCACGCCCAACGTGCCTTCGAAATCGTAATGCAATGTGCGTCCGTGATGCCCAGTCCACGTAAGCGGAAAATTTTCCAACAGAAAATACTCCGGGCTAAAGTATCCACCCTGGCCATAGGTGAAGTAGAGTTCATCGTGTTGATAAGCCATGCCGAAGAAATTTGTTGCCAACATTAGCGTGCCCGCATCGCCTTTGTATAAACGCCAGTAGGAACCAGCATCGCCGCGCTCCATACGGTTGGATTGCACGTGCATTCCGGTCAGTTCGCCTGCGCTGGCGGTAAAGTAAATGCCGCGACGCGCACTGCCGTGACTCCAATCCAATCCGCCGAGGTTGGAGACAACGCCGCCCCAGATTTTTCCAGCAACCTGCGCTGTAGCTGAGCTTCGATTGGCGGATGGGTCGTTGTTGTGCAGGCCCGCGTAGGAAAGTTCGGAATCTTGCACACTCGCACGCGTGAAATTGAGTTGAAGCCGCGAGCTGGGAATGCGCACTGTCGCACTGCCTAAGATGTTGTGTACAGGAAATTCCCACGGAGAAATGCCAGCGGAGATGTCGATATTCCGCGCGGAGATTTGCAGCTCTCCCGCCATGCCGCTGGTGCTCTGCGCCGACAGTGCGGAGCCAGTGGGCGCTGTACCCATAGGCAAAAGATCCGTGCTTACCTGTATTCCGTCTTGCACAAAGACCCAGCGTGCAATGCCCGTGAAGCGAATCGTGTTGTTCCATTGCAGCGACAAAGCGGTGGGAGTTTCAATGTCCTGCATTTGTTCCACTCCCTGCGTAGCGCTGCGATGGTTGATGTAAGGGGTTGTGCCCAGCCAAGAGCTCATGCTGCCTTGCAACTGCTGCAATCGCTTCTCGGCTTGCTCCCGCATGGGTACGGGTGCTGATGCAACGGCCGCTGCTCTGTGCCCTTGTACTGTGAACAATTTATTTTGCGCGGCAGCTTGCAGCGCGTTGCCTAATGCCTCCAGTGCCTGCGGCGATGCGGAACGTTCCCCCGGAGGAAGTTGGCTGGGGCTGGAAGCAATGGTCATATGCGCTGCAAATGGATTTCCGTTTGCCGTGCTGTTTCCGATGAAATCGCTCGGTGTGGGACGATCCACCTGATAGTCCCCGGACATCAGCGGCAGCGCGCGTTGCAGGTCATGTATGGCCTGGCCTTCCTGATCGTGATCCTTTTCCCACTGCGCATCCAGCACGAGTAGCGCCGGATTTTGCGGATAGCGCAGACGCGCTTCTTGCATCCAACGCTTTGCCTTTCCCTCTTGCGCTGCGGCCATGGCCGCACCGATGGCCGCGCGCGCATCTTCTGGCGTAGCCATGCGTAGATTTTTCTCTGCATACATCTGCACAGTTTTTTGCGGCTGCCCGTTCTGGATGTATGCTCCGGCCAGGGTTTCGCGCAGCCGTGCATTCTGCGGGAACGCGGCGTGCGCAGCTTCCATGATCTGCACGGCAAGCGGGTATAGTCCGATCTGTCGTGCATGATCCGTGCGCCGCAGGCTCCAATAGATCCAGAGCTGCGCGAGCTGTTCTTGCTCTGCCAAGTTGAGATCATTCTCGCGGTCGAGCCGTAGCAAGCGCGGCAAAAGCTGTTCACCATCCCGTGCTTTATAGAGAAGCCAGCAGAGCGTGAGTTGCTGTTGTACGCCGATCGTGCGCTGTGTCTCCTGGTCGATGATCTCGGCACGTAGCATGTTTTGGATAGCGTGCTGCGTATCGCCAAGTGCGTCTTCGATAGCAGCCAGTATCAATAAAAACTTTGGGTCCAGTAGCAAGCGTTTTCGCAGAGCGATCGGGATGGATTGCTCCTGCATTTGCGCCTTGTGATCCTGCCCAGCAGCGTGCAGTGCTTGCAGCAATCCCATCCAAGCCATATAGGCATCTGCGTCTGAGGGCTTGCCGTCCAAGGCACGACGATAATTTTTCGCTGCTTGCACTGAGTCCCCGCTTTGCAATGACAGTGCGGCGGCTTGCATCAATAGAGCGACGGAAGGCTGGCTGCCCTGCTTTTGCATCAGCGACATAGCTGCGTCCAGATCTCTTTGCGCATCGGAATCTTTCTGCAACGATGCGGCCACGTTCGCCAGCGTGACCAGGAAGCCTACATTTGCGTTGGCTGCCTTTTGTACAAGCGGCGGTAAATGTAGTGCAAGCTGCCACGCTTCCGCATCGCGGTGCAGATCGTGCAGTGTCGCTAGCTTTCCTTGCCAGGCTGGAGCGTTGTTTGCATCAGCGTCTAAAACCTTCTGGTAAGCATTCAGCGCATCGGATGTATTGCCGGAGAGCGCCAACAACCCTGCCAGTTGCAGTTGCATCTGATCTCGCCGCGCGGGCGACAACGCTGACGGGGGAAGTTGCAGCGCGTGATGTAACGTCTCCATCGATGCACGCACATCGCCATGAGCCTCTTCGATGGTCGCCTTGGATTGCAAAAATCCAGAATCGTTGCGCAGTTGTTCCTGAACGGAGCTGGGCACGAGCTGCAACTCCTGCCATGCCGCGTCCGCTTTATTGGATTGCACCAACGCGGAGAGTAGTCCGCGCCAACCGTCGCGCGAGGTTGGAGCCAGATGTAACAGCTTGCGATCGGCAGCTGCGGCGGCATCGAACTTGTTGTCTGCCAGCAGCGCCGCAGCCATACCCTGCATCGCATCGAGAGAGTTTGGCCTTTGCGCAAGCGCATCCTGATATGCGGACTCGGCAGAACTCCAATGTTTTTGCTGCAATGCGTCCGTGCCTGCCTGCATCGTCTTCCAGAAATGTGCAGTCAGCAGCGGCTTGCGCACCAGCGATGCAGGCACCCCCCAATGCTCTGCGCGGAGAAACGATGCTTCTGCGTCCGTAAATTTTTGCTGATGCTCTTGTACAAATCCCAGCCCAGCCCAAGCAGGGCCATCTTTTTCATTACTGGCAAGAATGGCTCGGAACAAGTGTTCCGCTTGTTGAATTTTTTCATCGTGCAGCGCACGAAATGCGGCAATTTCTTCTGGGGTATTTGCCAGGCCAACAATTGCAACGGGGGTAAAATCTGGCGGGATGCCCGCCTGTGTCTGCACATGGATAATCTCTTGCTGTAGGTTTGCGTCAGGATTTTGCTGCAAGTACTTCCGCAAAAATGGAGCCATGGCTGGGTCTTGCGC
>JAJZMO010000063.1 GCA_021798235.1 Acidobacteriota bacterium
CAGTTGAAATGCAGGCCACATTAGGCCTGACCGGACTTACGATGAATGCGATGGCGCTGATCGCGCCCGGAGCGTTCCTGTGGCTCACTTTTGCAATCCAGGCCAACACCGGAGTGACTGGGCCAGCGATGTGGCTGGGCATCGTGGTGGCGCTGCTGCTCTGCTTGGCGACTGCGGTCTGTTATGCGGAGATGGCCAAGCTCTACCCCGGCACGGGCAGCTCCTACTACTTCGCCGAGCAGTCCTTCTTGAACCATGAGAAGGCGTGGAGACTGGCGCGTCTGGCCAAGTTCATCGTCGGCTGGGGGTCCCATCTGTACTACTGGATCTACCCCGGCGTGATGGTGGCTGTGATGGGCGTGCTCTGCGGCTATCTGACGGGAACCTTGTGGCCGACGTTTATGAGCGCCTCCAATCCGGGGCCGATGTTCATGGCGGTCATCGCGGTGCTCTTCTCGTTCTTCATCGCCTACATCGCACAGCGCGGCGTCAACGGCTCCACCTCGATCAACATCGCCATTAACGTGATTCAGATTTCGGCGTTGCTGGTCTTTGCGGTGCTGGCGCTGGGCTATCGCATGAATCACGCTCCGGGCAGTGTGGCGTATCAGTTCGATCCGACATCGGGCGATGCCTACACTTACCAGTTCGCCACCACCACGACCACCACGGGCGGGACGGCGACGACCACCATTGTGCGCGACGCCAACGGCATTCCGCAGCCTTTGCTGGATGCCAGCGGCAAGCCGGTGCCGTTCCAGATCGCCTATCCGGCGAGTGACAGCACGGGGGCTTTTGTCAGCCATCCGAATGTTGCTTCGGTCATCGGCGTGCATAAGATCGGCTGGGTCTTTGTGCAGGCCACGGTTGCGATTCTGATTCTGGTTGGCTTTGAGTCCGTCACCGCGATGGGCGGCGAGGCCAAGAATCCGAAGCGCGACGTGCCGATCGCTGTCATCACATCCCTGTTGGTGCAGGGGGCCTTCTGCTATCTCATTGAGTACTTCGCTGCGAATTACTTTTTGAATACCGGATACCCCATGGCGTATGCCTCGGCCTCTGCGGCTCCGATCGGTGACATGATGATCGTCATCGGCGATGCGCTCTTTGGCCAGGGCCATGGACGCACCTTCATGCTGATCGAGGCTTTCACGGTCTTTTTGGCCATCATTGGCACCACGCTCTCCTGCATGAACACAGGCGCGCGCGTTACCTATGCGATGGGCAAGGACCAGGAACTGCCCGATCACCTGGGCGGCCTACATGAGGCCAACCGCACACCGCACCGCGCCATCTGGCTGCTGGCCATCATCTCGGCTGTCATCGGCGTCATTGGCGTCATGGCGGTCTTCGGGGATGCTGGCGCACCGGCAGATGCCGTGATCCAAGCCATCCCACACGGCTTCTGGTCGAGCTTCGGTTACACGACGCACGACAAGATGGCCGCGCTGCCCAACTCGCTGCTCACGGTGACGCTGGCTTCCAACTTTGGAACGTTCCTGCTCTATATGTTGAGCTGCGTCACCTGCATCGTCGCCTACCACAACCACCCGAAGTTCAGCGTGGTCAAGCACCTGCTGATCCCGGTCTTTGGTTTGCTGGCGAACCTGGCTTGCATGGTCTTCTACTTGATCGGCCCCTTCATGGGCTACGGCACCAAGATGGAGCCACTGCTGGCCCTGGGCATTGCAGGCGTCTGGGCGGTCTATGGAGGCATCTACTTTGTGCGCTCCAGCAAGGCCACTGGGCGAACGACCCTGGTGACCCGCAGCGCCTAAGTCCCACGGTTTTATTGCGGAGGCAGAGCGGGCAACCGCTCTGCCCTTTTTTTTGATGATGTATCCAAATCGTGCGCACTCGTATGGGCGGGCTGGGTCTGTGTGCGTCGGCACTGCAAGAGTTGGGCAAATCGCCATACAATCAATGCTGATGAGCACACACGACAGCTTTGTGGATGTTCCCACTGCGTTGCAGGAGATGCGCTCCGGGCGCATGATCATTGTGGTCGATGACGAGGACCGCGAGAATGAAGGCGACCTGACGCTGGCCGCCGAGTGCGTTACGCCAGAGGCCATCAACTTTATGGCGCGCTTTGGCCGCGGGCTGATCTGCTTGACGCTGACCGAGGAACGCGCGGATCATCTGCGCCTGCGTCCGATGACCGAGGAGAACACCTCGCGTTTTGGCACGGCGTTTACAGAGAGCATTGAAGCGCGCGAGGGCGTCACCACCGGAATCTCTGCGCAGGATCGTGCGCACACAATTCGCGTGGCGATTGATCCACACTCCACGGCTGCGGATTTGGCGCGGCCCGGGCATATCTTTCCTTTGCGCGCGCGGCGCGGCGGCGTGTTGGTACGCGCGGGACAGACCGAGGCTTCCGTGGATCTGGCACGCATGGCGGGCATGATTCCCGCCGGCATTATCTGCGAAATCATGAAGGACGACGGCACGATGGCGCGCGTGCCCGATCTGATCGAGTTCTGCAAAACGCACGGACTCAAAATGCTGACCGTTGCCGAGCTGATCCGCTATCGGTTGCAGCATGAGCGCTACATCCATCGCGTGGCGGAGTCGATGCTGCCTACGCCCTTTGGCGAATTCCGCATGATTGCCTATGAAAGCGAAGTGGAAGGCGGCGAGAGCCACATCGCGCTGGTGCGCGGCGACGTGGCCCAGACCACGGAGCCAGTGCTGGTGCGCGTACACTCGCATTGCCTGGCCGGGGATGTTTTTGGCGCAACGCACTGCGACTGCCACGAGCTGTTGCGCAACTCGCTACGCATGATCGCCGAGGCCGGTTGCGGCGCGCTCGTCTACCTGCACAACGCGAGCAAAGGATTTGGCATTGATCGAACGGGGCCACAGCACCGGCTCATCTTCCACCGTGATCTGCGCGAGCGCGAAGGCCAAGCCGAGCGCCACCAGCGCACGCTGCGCCAGGTGGGGCTGGGCGGCCAGATCCTCTCGGACTTGCAGATCCACAAGATTCGCCTGCTTAGCAATACGCCAACGCATGTGCCCGCGCTGCAGGGCTTTGCTTTGGAGATCGTCGAGCGCGTACCCATTGTGGCGGAATCCCTGTGTAAGACGGTGTGATTCCTATAGGGTGCGTGCGATTGGTTCAGAAATACGTTTTGATTTGATCGACCACGTCGTAATTTGAGTTGACGACGCTCAGCACACGCCACTTGTCAAAGGTGAGGCATGGGTGCGAGATGTCGAAGGCAAGGATGTCGCCGACGCGGATGTCATCCCCTGCTGCAATCTGCATGTAGGCGTGCTGGTCCATCATTTTGGTGAGCGTCCAGTGCGCGGGTGTGGCCGTGGGCTGTTTTTGTCCCGCGCGGTAATGCAGCGCTGGCACAGGCAGACCTGCATCGAAAGCAGCGTCGCGTTTTCCCATTCCGATAATGGCGCGTCCGTCCTCTGGGATCGACTGCACGCAGGCCCAGATTTGCAGCGCGGCCTTTAACTTGGATTGCATCGCGTGCGCGACAGGGTTATGCGCTTCAATGCGCTGCTGGGCCTGGCGATATGCGCCAACGTCGTGGGTAAGATAGCAGCCCGGGCGAAGGACGATTTCGACTGCGCCACCGAAGTCTGCCGCAGCAAACTCCTCAGCGACCACATCGTACCAAGCGGAGCCAGCGCCAGACAGCAGCGCAGGCGTACGCGCGAATCGTTCCTCATCGAGGAGTGCGCGCGTAACGGAGACGGCGCGACGAAGAAACTCACGGATGGATGTTTCGTCTTCGAGCACTCCCTCGTAAAGTTCCACTCCGCTGAGCGCGATTGTGTTGCGATGCTGTGTGAGAACAACGAGCAGGGTGTCCAATTGCGCCTGATCGCGGACGCCAGCGCGCCCGCCAGGCACTCCAAGCTCCACAAGAACATGCAGCCGTTGATTGTGGGCAGAAAAAAAGTCAGCGAGCTGGCTTATCAGTGTGGGGGAATCGACAAGGCAGTAGAACTCGAACTCCGGATCGGCGAGCAAGCGGGAAATGGTCGCCATGTTTTCTTTGCCGACGAGCTGGTTTGCCATCAAAATACGCCGTACGCCGTGGGCATACGCGATGGAAGTTTGATGCGCGGTTGCCAGCGTAATTCCCCACGCGCCCGCGTTGAGTTGCATGGAGAACAGTCGTGGTGCCATGGTTGTTTTTCCGTGGGGGGCAAGGTTGAGCTTGTATGCGGCGATGAACTGCTGCATCCATTGGAGATTCTGCTGGAGGCGGTACTGATACAGAACAGCGCAGGGGAAGCTGAGGTCCCCGCGAAGCAGGTTCCAATCCTGGTGCGCGCCAGCGCCGAGGCCTTTGTGGATCAATGTTTGCAGGATGCGCGATGCTTCCATCACTCCAGCCTACATCTTTGTATGCTCTAGTATGCTGATCCAAGGCATGGCAAGTTATGACACGCTAATTCGGAATGCAACCGTATATGACGGTAACGGCGGCGCGCCAGAGGTTGTGGACGTGGCTGTTCGTGGGGATCGCATCGCTGCTATTGGTGTTTTGCGCGACCAATCTGCAGCGAACGTGATGGATGGCGATGGGCTTGCACTGGTGCCGGGATTTGTGGACACGCACACGCACGACGATATGGCGGTACTGCGCGCACCGGCCATGCTGCCGAAAATTTCTCAGGGCGTGACGACGGTCATCACAGGAAACTGCGGCATATCCGCTGCACCGGTGCTGCTGCGCGGAGCGGTGCCGGATCCGATGAACTTGTTGGGCGCGGCCCAGGAATTTCAATACCCAACGTTTGCCAGCTATGTTGCTGCCATTGGAGATGCCGAACCTGCGGTCAACGTGGCCGCGTTGGTGGGGCATACGGCGCTGCGCAACAATCATATGGATCGACTGGACCGGGCTGCGACGGAGGACGAGATTCGCGCGATGCGCGCGCAGTTGCAGGAGGCGCTCGACCACGGTGCGCTGGGGCTGAGCACGGGGCTGGCATATCTTTCGGCGAATTCCGCGCCGATGGAAGAGGTGATCGCGCTGGCCAAGCCGTTGGCTGCAGCCGGTGCAATTTATACAACGCACATGCGTAGCGAGGCTGAGGCGGTGTTGGATGCGCTGCGCGAATCCTTTGCGATTGGGCGTGCTGCGCAGGTTCCGGTTGTGATTTCCCATTTGAAGTGCGCGGGCATGGCAAATTGGGGACGCAGCAAGGAGGTTTTAAACGAGCTTGAGTCCGCGCAGAGTTTGCAGACGGTGGGATGGGACTGCTATCCCTACGCTGCTGGATCGAGCACGCTGGATTTGCGACAGGTGGATGAACGGGTGAAAATCACGATTACCTGGAGCACGCCGCATCCTGAAGTTTCCGGGAAGAATCTCTCTGAGATTGCGGCGATGTGGAGTTTGTCGCAAGTGGATGCGGCGAAGCGGCTCCAACCAGCGGGGGCGATTTATCACAGCATTTCGGAAGCAGACATGCGGCGGATCCTGAGTCATCCGGCAACGATGATTGGTTCGGATGGATTGCCACACGATCCGCACCCCCATCCAAGGCTGTGGGGGACATTTCCGCGAGTGCTCGGGCGCTACAGTCGCGAGGAGAATCTCTTTTCACTGGCGGAGGCAATACGCAAAATGACGAAATTACCGGCAGAGCGGTTTTCCATTCCAGAGCGCGGGCTGATTCGGGAAGGTTACTTTGCAGATTTGGTTTTGTTGGATCCGGCCACGGTTAGCGATACTGCGACGTTCGACCAGCCGGAGCAGCTTGCGCGGGGGATTGAGGCAGTTTGGGTCAACGGAAGCCTTGCGTACACTTCCCGGGGAGCAACAAGAGCGCGCTCGGGAAGGTTTCTGCCGCGAGCAGGATGTAGGGGAGGGAGAGACTCATGGACCTAAAGAGATATGGCGTTGAAGGCGGCAAGGGAACGGGTGGGCAGCATCTGCCTTTTGCGCGTGCGGTGGAGGCGGATGGATGGCTGTATGTTTCTGGACAGGTGCCGATGGTGAAGGGTGAGGTGATCACGGGCAACATCGGCGTGCAGTCGCGGCAGGCGATTGAGAATCTGCTCGCGATTCTGAAAGAGGCGGACTATGGGGCAGAGCATGTTGTGCGGTGCGGCGTCTGGCTTGAGGATGCACGTGATTTTCCGGCGTTCAATGCTGTGTTCCGTGAGTATTTCGGGGAGAACCCACCGGCGCGTGCGTGCGTGGTCAGCAGCATGGTGGTGGATTGCAAGGTAGAAATTGACTGCATTGCGTACAAGGCCCGGTGAAGGATGGATTCTCATAGCCTGTTTCTGCTGATAGCTGCGGCGACCTCTGTGGTGGGGCTGATCCTGATGATCGCGGTCGCGAAGATCAACCCTTTCATTAGCCTGCTGCTGGCCTCTTTGGCTTTGGCAGTAGCTGCGGGCATGCCGCTGCATCGCGTGATCCATTCCTTTGAAGCGGGGCTGGGCGGCACAATGGGGCACATTGCCATTGTGGTTGCGCTGGGCACGATGCTGGGCAAGATGATGGCGGAGTCTGGCGGAGCGGACCGCATCGCCTTCACACTAATCCGCTTCTTTGGTGAAAAGTACATTCACTGGGCGATGATGGTGATTGGCCTGATCATCGGACTGCCTGCGTTTTTTGAAGTCGGCTTTGTGCTGCTGATTCCCATTGCGTTTACCGTTGCCCAACGCACCCGGACTTCTCTGGTTCTAGTCGGACTGCCCATGGTTGCAGGCCTTTCCGTGGTGCATGGGTTGGTGCCACCCCATCCGGCGGCGATGCTGGCGGTGACGATATTTCATGCGGATGTAGGGCGGACGATTTTTTACGCATTGCTCATTGGAATTCCAACCGCTGCGATTGCGGGTCCCATTTATGCAAAGCTGATTGCTCCGCACATTCAGCTTCCAGAAAGTAACCCGATGGCAGAGCAATTTGCGGAGCGCGATGCAAGCCGCAGCCTGCCGGGTTTTGGGATTACCTTGTTGACGATTCTTCTGCCAGTGCTGCTGATGTTATTGGGGAGCCTGGCGAATGTTGTGACAAAGACGGGCAGCGCGACGAACGGGATTTTGGGCTTCATTGGGAATGACGATATTGCGCTGCTAATTGGCACGCTGTTCAGTTTTTACACGTTGGGCAGAATGCGGGGCGTTACGCGGCATACGATTCTGCGCTACACAAATGAATGCCTCGCGCCCACGGCGATGATCACGCTGCTGGTGGGCGCGGGCGGAGGCTTTGGACGAATTCTGCAGGACAGCGGAGTGTCGCAGGCCGTGATTGCGATTGCGCTGCACAGCCACATCTCCGTGCTGTTTTTGGCGTGGCTGCTGGCCGCGCTGATGCGGCTGGCGACCGGCTCCTCCACCGTGGCGATGACGACAGCGGCGGGAATCGTTGCGCCGATTGCGCTGCATAGTCCCAATGTCCATCCAGAACTGCTGGCGATTGCGACGGGGGCAGGATCCCTCATTTTTTCGCACGTGAATGACGGCGGCTTCTGGCTGGTGAAGGAGTATTTCAACATGAGCGTTGCGGACACGATGCGGACATGGTCGGTTTGCGAAACTCTGATCTCCGTCGTCGCATTCGCGCTTACGCTTGCCGTTGCCTTTGTGCACTGAGTCCGCGACCTTTGGATATTGGGCGCGACAAGAACGCATCCGAAAATCCCTGGCTGCGGAATTTTTGTACGCACCCATTCCAGCCGAAGGACGCATTGAATAAGGCCCCCGCCGTGTGCTGCTGTATTTTTTGGGTGCAGAGTTCTTCTACAGCGGAGGAAGCTGCGTGTTCCAGCTCGCCTGCAAAAGGTCGTTGCGCAGCGTGGCAACATCGCGGAAGACGAGCGCCTGCATCCCAACGCGGCGCGCGCCTTCGACGTTCTCCTCGCGGTCATCCAGAAACAAAGCCTCTTCCGCGCACACGCCCAGCCGCTCCAGCGTGTGCCGGTAAATCTCCGGCTCCGGCTTCAGCATGTCCAGTTCGCAAGACCAGGTGAGCTGGTCGAAGCCGCGCAGCCAGTCAAAGTTCGCACGCATGTGCGCCAGCACCTCTGCGCCCATGTTGGAGACAATGGCCGTGCGCACCTTCGCTGCATGTAACTGCTCGACCCAGCGCATCATGGCGGGGTTCAAGTCCGTCCACATGCGAATGTCCAGCTCGATGAGCTGGGCGATCGTTGCTGGCTCCAGCGTAATGTTGGCGGTGCGTGCGAAGGTTGGCCAATAGGTGAGGCCGTGGAGTGTGCCGCGGTCATACGCAGGCCGGTGCAGCCAGTAGGCGTGTTCAAAGGCGGTGGTGTCGAGGCGCGTCAGTTCCAACATGCGCTGATGGGCTAGCGCATTGGCTGGCTCGGTCAGTACCATGCCGTAATCGAAGATGACAGCGCGCAAGGGCATACGGTGTGCAGATCGTAGAAGAAAAAGAATCCAGAGAAGTGTAGCAGAATGGCTCCGCAAAAATTCTCTGGATTCTTCACTTCGCTACGCTTCGTTCAGAATGACTCTTCGTTGCGCCTGCGTACAGGTGCGTTAGGCCTGCGCGTAGGTGACGATCTTGGCGAAGGAGTTGGGATCGAGGCTGGCTCCGCCGACGAGCGCGCCGTCAATCTCCGGCTGGTTGAGCAGGGAAGCGGCGTTGTCCGGCTTGACGCTGCCGCCGTAGAGAATGCGCATGGCTTCGGCAGCTTCGCGGCCCAACATGCGCGCCACCTGGCTGCGGATGATGACGTGCGCCTCCGCGGCCATCTCTGGCGTGGCGGTCTTGCCGGTGCCGATGGCCCAGACGGGTTCGTAAGCGATGACGACGGTGCGGGCGGTTTCTGCGGTGAGGCCGGCCAGGGAACGCGTTGTCTGGCGCAGCAGAACCTCTTCCGTCTTGCCGCCTTCGCGCTCGGCCAGAAGCTCTCCGACGCAGACGATGGGCACCAGCTTGTGCTTGAGCGCGGTGTGCAGCTTCTGGTTGACGGTTTCGTCGGTCTCGCCGAAGAATTGGCGGCGCTCGGAGTGGCCGAGGATGACGTGCGTGCATCCGGCGGCGTGCAACATGGGTGCGGAGGTTTCGCCGGTGAAGGCGCCTTCCTCTTGCCAGTACATGTTCTGCCCGCCAACATGGACGTGGCTGCCGTGCGTGGCCGCCACCACGGCGGGGATGGACAAGAACGGCACGCAGAGCGTGATCTCATCGCGGGTGTGTCCCTTGACCAAGGGAATGAATGCCTGCACAAAGGCCG
>JAJZMO010000116.1 GCA_021798235.1 Acidobacteriota bacterium
CTTGCGCAACCTGCGCTCGAAGTGACAAGGTAAAGAGAGGGCGCAGGGATGGATCGCAGAAATGCCGAGCCATCCTGCGCCAGATGTGAGGATGGATTGATGAGCGAGCTGGTTCGTTTGTGCGCCGTGGCGGAGTTGCCCGCCGAAGGCCAGGCCAAAGAGTTTTCTGTGGGCGAGCACGTGGTGTGCGTGGCCACCATCGGCGGCAAGCCGCTGGCGCTGAACAACGTCTGCCCGCATCGCGGCGGGCCGCTGGCCGAGGGAACGATCGAAGGCGGCAAGGTGGTTTGCCCGTGGCATCAGTGGACCTTCGACTTGGCCACTGGCGAGGCTACCGATCCGCCGGGAGCCAAGACCGATGCCTACGCGCTCACGCTCTCTGGCGCAGAGGTGATGATTGCGCTGTAGCGCTTAGCTCTTTAGAGCTTCCAAGGTTTTTTGCAAACTGGCGGAGTCTTCTACGTTCAGGCAAATCTGATTGCGATCGATCTGGCGCATCAGGCCGCAGAGCACCTTGCCCGGCCCGACCTCCACAAAATGCGTAACGCCCTGGGCGATGAGCCACTGGATGCACTCCACCCAACGCACGGCACCGGTCACCTGACGAATGAGCGTGTCGCGGGCGGCCTCGCCCGCTGTGACCTGGGCTGCATCGACATTGCAAACCACGGGAAACTGCGGCGCGTGGAAGTGGATTTGTTTCAGGTCAGCAGCAAGGCGGTCTTGCGCGGGCTGCATCAGCGCGCAGTGGAAGGGTGCGCTGACGGGCAACAGGACAACGCGCTTGGCTCCGCGCTCTTTGCAGCGCGTGCCCGCAGCTTCCACGCCAGCCACGCTGCCCGAGATAACCGTTTGTTCGGGCGCGTTGAAATTGGCGGGTGCGACGACGCTGCCGGTTGCTGCAGCGGCCTCGGCGCAGGCTGCGGTGATTTGCCCAGCGGGCAGGCCAAGAATGGCGGCCATCGCGCCTTGTCCGGCGGGAACGGCATCCTGCATATAGCGGCCACGATTGCGAACCGTGCGCACCGCATCGGTAAAACTGAAGGTTCCGGCCACGGCATGCGCGGCGTATTCTCCGAGCGAGTGTCCAGCGACGGAGTGCGCATCGATGCCGCGTTCGTGCAGCAGCACGGCGGCGGCAAAGCTGACGGTAAGAATCGCGGGCTGCGTGTTCTCGGTCAGCTTCAGTTGCTCCTCGGGGCCATCGAAGCAGAGCTTGGAGATGGGAAAGCCCAGGGCGGCATCGGCCTCATCGAAGACCCTGCGCGCGGTCGGGAAGTTGTCGTAAAAGTCGCGGCCCATGCCCACGGATTGCGAGCCTTGACCGGGAAAGAGGAATGCGATTTTTTTGTTCATGGTCGTGTGGGGACTTACTGTACGGGCAGGCCCGTATGCGCCGCCAGAGCCGGCGGGTGCAGGGTGAACTCGTGCTCCAATTGGGCGTTGAGTCCGGTCTGGGCAAACTCTGCGGCCACGCGGATGCCGTTCAGGATCGCGCGATCATTGGACGAACCGTGGCCGACGATGCAGACCCCGCGCAGGCCCAAGAGCGGCGCTCCGCCGTATTCGGAGTAGTCCAAACGTTTTTTGAAATTGAGAAATGCCTTGCGTGCCAGCAATGCGCCGACCTGGGAGCTGAGCGTGGCCCCGAGAGATTCGCGCAACGACTCGCGCACCAGCTTCACAATGCCTTCGGATGTTTTTAGCGCGACATTGCCGATGAAGCCATCGCAGACGATCACGTCCGCATGGCCGTTGTAGATGTCGCGGCCTTCAACATTGCCAATAAAGTTGAGCGGCAACTGGCGCAGCAGGGGAAAGGTCTCGCGCGTCAGGTCATTGCCTTTGGTCTCTTCCTCGCCAATGGAGAGCAGGCCGACGCGGGGTTGTTCAATTTTGAGCACATGCTGGGCATACAGGGAACCCATCATGGCGAATTGCACCAGATGCTGCGCTTTGCAATCGACGTTGGCGCCCACATCCAGCAGAACCGACGGGCGGCCCGCGACGGTGGGCAGCACGGCGGCCAGCGCGGGACGGTCCACGCCGGGCAGCGTTCCCAGCACCATCTTGGCCGTGGCCATGGCTGCGCCGGTGTTGCCTGCGGTGACAAAGCCAGCGACGCGGCCCTCGCGCACCATCTTCAGGCCCACGCGCATGGTGGAGTCGCGCTTGGAACGCACGGCCGCCGCCGCTTTATCCTCCATGGAAATCCACTCACTGGCGTGAACGATCTTAATGGGCAGATGGCGGTTGTGGGTGCTGCGCATGTGCTGGGCCAGCATCTTGCGCAGGCGTGTCTCCGGGCCAATCAGATGCACCTGCACCGGCAGGTGGCGTGCCGCCAATACGGCTCCGCGAATCTCCGGCTCCGGAGATTTGTCGGATCCCATGGCGTCGAGCGCGATATCGATCCGCATGGACACGGGCGTGTTAGCTGGGTTCCTTCACATCCAGGACGGCGCGGCCTTTGTAGGTGCCGCACTTGGGACAGGCGCGATGGGGCAGCTTGCGCTCATGGCAGCTGGGGCACTCACCGGAACCGGTGGCGGTCAGCGCATCGTGTGCGCGGCGTTTTGCGGTGCGCGCCTTGGAGTGGCGGCGCTTTGGATTCGGCATGGCAAATTCCTTTTCTTCAGAAAACTTGTACGGCGCGGCAACGTTACGGTTTGTCCGGGCTGCGCATTTGGTCTTGCACTGCACGCAGCGCAGACCAGCGCGGATCGGCTGGCATGGCTTCGCAGCCGCAGGCCTCCGTATTTCGGTTGCAGCCGCAGTGTACGCAAAGTCCCTTGCAGGACTCCGAGCATAAAGTCCGGGCCGGGAGCGAAAGAAGCACCTGCTCCCGCAGCACGTCCTCCAGCAGCAGGCCGTCCTTCTCATAGTATCCGATTTCGGTCTCGGAAGGCGAGATGGAGCGCTCGTCGCCGATGGCATCGACGCCAATGGGCCGGAAGAGCAGGTCAAAACTCTGGTCGAGCGCGACACGCACCGGCTCCAGACAGCGGGCGCAGAGCACTTCGACTTCGGCCTGATAGCGGGCACGCAGGCGAATGTCGGCGACGACCTGCCCGGGGCCGCGATGCTCATGCAGCACCTCGGCCAGGCCGGCGGTATGCAGCGAGAGCAATGCGTGCAGCTCCAGGCCAAAATCAATCTGGCCCGGCGCGATGGGCTGGTCGAAAGGAAGTGGAGCGCGTTCCAGCTCGGCTACGGAGATGTACATAGTCTTAGGATATTCCATTGCGGCCCCTGCCGGAATGGCGGGCGCTGGCCTCTACCGAGCGGCGAAGATGGCAATGGCGGCCATCATCAGCCCGGCCAGCAGGCTGGCGCGGTCGGTCAACGCAAAAATCACAGGATCTTCTTCCATCTCCGCGCGCGAGGCCTTCAGCCAGATACGGCTCAACCACCAGAGCAGCACGGGCGTCATGAGCCAGAGCCGGTGCGGATGCCGATACAAATATCCGATCTCTGGATTGTTGATGTAGAGGGCGAAGATCAGGATGGAGGCATAGGCGCTGGCGGTGCCAAAGCTGCGCAACTGCTCCAGATCCTGCACGCGGTAGCCGCGTCCGTTGGCGGGGATGGCTCCGCGCAGGCGCAGATTTTCCAGCTCGCTGAAGCGCTTGACCAGCGCCAAGCTGAAGAAGAAGAAGATGGAAAAGGCGGCCATCCACGGCGAAACGGGCACACGCACGGCGGCGGCTCCGGCCAGAATGCGCAACGTGTAGAGCGCCGAGAGCAGCAACACATCGATGAGGACGCGACGCTTGAGCCGCAGCGAGTAGGCCAGCGTGCTGACTCCATAGATCGCCAGCCAGAGGGTGAAGGCTGGCGGCAAAGCGTGCAGCGAGAGCGTGACGGCGGCGGCCAGCGCCAGGCCCAGCACAGCTCCGGTGGGAATGCGCAGGTCGCCTGCGGCGAAAGGGCGCGTGCGTTTGCGTGGGTGCTGGCGGTCGGCTTCGATGTCCAACAGGTCGTTCAGAATGTAGGTGGCCGAGGCCACGCCGCAGAAGCAGAGAAAGGCCATCAGTTCCACTGCGAAGGCCGGGCCGCGCAGCTTGTGCGCCAGCAGCAGCGGCAAAAAGAGCAGCGCATTTTTTGCCCACTGATGCACACGCAAGGTGCGCATCAGCGTGCGGATGCGGGGCGCACGGTCCAGAAAAACCTGCGGCCGGGGTGCAGCAGGGTTTTCACGGCGGCGCAGCCCATGAATGCGCTGCCGCAATCCACGGGCGGGATTGGCCAACAGCGCCGTGGCGGCTGCGCGTAACAGCGGAACGTCGGTGTGACTGTTTCCGATGTAGTCGAAGCCCTGTGGGCCGAAGCGTTCCTCGAGCTGGAGCAATTTTTTCTTGCCCGTCAGGTTGGTGGTGCCATCACTGGCCAATATGGATTGGAAGAGGCCCGTGTGCTGGGCCACGCGCTCGGCCAAGCGATGATCGGCGCCCGTGGCCAGCACCAGGGTGCGTCCGGCGGCGGCTTGTTGGCGCAGGTAGAGCAGCACCGCTGCGTTATACGGCAGGTGCGCGGGATCGGGCAGGGCCTGCTCTGCCAATTTCGCTTTGAAGTGCGCGCGTCCCCGCAACAGCCAGAAAGGGGCCTGCACAAAGCGTCGGGGCGCTTGATGCGCCAGTGTGCAGAGCGAATCCGAAAGTGTGTCGCTCTTGACCAGGGTTCCGTCCAGATCGACGCAAAGCACAGGCGCGCTCACTGCGTTCGATTGTGCGTCGGCTTTCGGAAGGCTCATCGCGTCCATCGTTGGAGTGGTTGGAGAAATCGAGTGGATTTCCTTCGCAGCTGCGCGCGGCGAAGCGCTGCCGGTACGGACAGCGTGCGACCCCGGCGATCCAGCGCAGGATTGACTCATGGTACAACACGTTTGTCTCCAGCGAAGTATGGCGGTGGAATTCCCAATTTGCGGCGTGCGCCTGCGCCGGGCTGGAAATACTTTCCCCAGCCAACGAATCCGTTTCTATACTGGGAGCGGGCCAGCGGACTGTCTTGGCCCGTGTCGTAGCGCGGGGCGCGGAAACTTTTCTGCCCCGGAATGCGTCTTGTGTAGGGGCGGAGTCTACGTCCTGCCTCGGCAAGTCGGCCAGAAAAAATCTGCAATAGGACAAATACAAGCGACCATCATGCCCAGCACAGAGATTCCCACGCCCACATACCCCCAACCGGGTTCCGCTCCGGATTCGCAACGGCACTCCGATGGCCCAGCCGCAGGAGGGGGCGCGCCGTGGGATCCCGATCCGAAGCCGCATGGCTGGGTGCGGGCGCTGGTGGCGCTGCTGATTGTCGCCGCAGTCGCCGGAGCGATTTGGCGCATTGCCACCGCACGCAGTGAAAAGGACAAGCAGGCCGCCGCGCGTGCCGCCCGTATGGCCGCATATATGAAGGTCCCGGTGCAGGCCGCCGTGGTGGCACGCCGCACAGTGCCCGTGTATCTGGATGGACTGGGCACGGTGACCGCCTATTACACAGACACGATCAACACACGCGTGACCGGGCAGATTTTGCAGGTGAATTTTCGCGAGGGCCAGGATGTACACAAGGGCGATCTGCTGATCGTCATTGACCCGGCTCCATACAAGGCTGCGCTGGACCAAGCCAAGGGTCAGCTTGTGCGCGATCAGGCGCTGCTCGATGATTACAAGGTTGAGCTGGCCCGCTATCAGGGCCTGTATCAGGAGGGTGTGTACTCCAAAGAACAACTCGACGCGGAGCAGGCGCTCTACGGCCAGTATGTGGGCACGGTTGAGACCGACCAAGCCGCCATCGCCACCGCGCAGGTCAACTTGGATTACTGCTACATCCGGTCCCCGATTGATGGCCGCGTGGGCTTGCGCTTGGTGGATCCCGGCAACATTGTGCAATCGACGGCGACCACGGGAATGCTCATCATCACGCAGATGCGGCCCATCGCGGTGGACTTCACATTGCCCGAGGATGACTTGCCCAAGGTGCTGCCCCGGATGCGCAGCCGCGCAGGGTTGATGGTCGATGCGTATGACCGCTCTTCGCAACAGCATTTGGCCACAGGCAAGCTACTCACCGTGGACAATGAGATCGATCCAACAACGGGAACGGCCAAGTTTAAAGCCATCTTCCCGAACGAAAATGAGAGCCTGTTCCCGGATCAATTCGTCAACGTGCGTCTGGTGATTGACCAGTTGCCCAACGCCACCGTGATGCCTGCCGCCGCCTTGCAACACGGCCCGGACGGCGATTTCGTCTTTACCGTGCAGCCGGACAATACCGCCAAAATGCAGCCAGTGCATGTGGCGCTGACCGAAGGCTCGATTCTGGTGGTCGACAAGGGCGTTGCGCCCGGCGAAAAGGTCGTCATTGATGGCGCAGAAAAGCTGCGCAATGGCAGCAATGTCGTCGCCAGCGTGGCCAGCGATGCCGATGCCTACAAAATGAAGGCGCAGGGAACTACGCTGTGAGTCCATCGCGCATCTTCATCGAGCGGCCTGTTGCCACGACGCTGCTGATGGCCGCCATTTTTCTGGCGGGCCTGATCGCCTACACGCAGTTGCCGGTCTCGGCGCTGCCCGAGGTCGACTACCCCACAATTCAGGTCACCACGTTTTATCCCGGAGCGAGTCCCGATGTGATGGCCAGCTCCGTGACTGCGCCGCTGGAGCGCCAGTTCGGCCAGATGCCCGGCCTGAATCAGATGACCTCGATCAGCTCCTTTACCGGATCGGTCATCACGCTGCAATTTGATCTGAACGAGAACATCGACGTGGCCGAGCAGGAGGTGCAGGCGGCCATCAACGCCGCAGGAACCTATCTGCCCGTCGACCTGCCCAACCCGCCGATCTACAGCAAGGTGAACCCGGCGGACTTCCCCATTCTTACGCTGGCGCTCACCTCCAACACGCTGCCGCTGAGCACGGTCGAAGACCTGGCCGACACCATGCTGGCGCAGAAGATTTCGCAACTCTCCGGCGTGGGCCTGGTTTCGATTGCGGGTGGCGAAAAGCCTGCCGTGCGCGTGCAGGCCAACCCGATGGCGCTGGCCTCCTATGACCTGAGCCTGGAGGATCTGCGCACGGCGCTGGCCGCGACCAACGTCAACCAGGCCAAGGGCAACCTGAACGGACGCCTGCAATCCTTCACCATCAATGACAACGATCAGCTGACCTCGGCGCAGCAATATGATCCGGTGGTCATCGCCTATCGCAATGGCTCGCCCGTGCGACTGTCCGACGTGGCGGCGGCGATTAACGGCCCAGAGAACTCTGAAGAATCGGCGTGGATGAATGATGCGCCCGCCGTGATTTTGAATGTGCAGCGCCAACCGGGCGCCAACATCATCACGGTGGTGGATCGCATCCGCAAGGTGCTGCCGCAGTTGCAGGCCAGCCTGCCCACCAGCGTGCACCTGGTTGTGCTCACCGACCGCACGGAGACGATTCGCGCCTCCGTCCACGACGTGCAATTTGAAATGATGCTCACCATCGCGCTGGTGGTGATGGTGATCTTTCTATTCTTGCGCAATCTGGCCGCGACGGTGATTCCCAGCGTGGCCGTGCCGCTGTCGATTGTTGGCACCTTTTGCGTGATGTATCTGCTGGGCTACACGCTGGACAATCTTTCGCTGATGGCGCTGACCATCTCCACCGGCTTTGTGGTGGATGACGCCATCGTGATGATTGAAAACATCGCGCGATATTTAGAGGCGGGCGAAACACCCATGCAGGCGGCGTTGAAGGGCGCATCGCAGATCGGCTTCACCATCGTCTCGCTGACCATCTCGCTGATCGCCGTGTTGATCCCGCTGCTCTTTATGGGCGATGTGGTGGGCCGACTCTTCCGCGAGTTTGCCGTCACGTTGGCAGTGACGATTTTGGTCTCAGCCTTCATCTCGCTGACGCTGACGCCGATGATGTGCTCGCGCCTGCTGCGCCACAAGCCGGAGCACGAACAGAGCCGCTTCTATCACTTCACAGAGCGCTTCTACACCTGGGTGATTGCGCAGTATGGCAAATCGCTGCGCTGGGTGCTGCGCTATCGCACAGCCACGCTGCTGGTCACGCTGGCCACGCTGGTGCTCACGCTGGTGATGTATGTCTACGTGCCCAAAGGATTCTTTCCGCCACAGGATACCGGCGTGATTCTGGGCATCTCCGAAGCGCCGCAAACGATCTCTTTTGCCGCCATGGCCGAGCGGCAGCGCGCGCTGGCCCGCGTCGTGCTGCAAGACCCCGATGTGGAGAGCCTGTCTTCCTTTATCGGCGTGGATGGCACCAACATGGAGTTGAACAGCGGACGCATTCAGATCAATCTGAAGCCGCACGACCAGCGCAAATCGACGGCGCTGGAGATCATTCGCCGCTTGCAGCCGAAGGTGAACGCCGTGCCGGGCATTCAGCTCTTCTTGCAGCCGCTGCAAGACCTGACGGTGGAAGACCGCGTGAGCCGCACGCAATATCAGTACACGCTGGAAGACGCCAACGCAGCGGAGCTGGCCAATTGGGCACCGCGCTTTTTGGATAAATTGCAAGCCCTGCCGCAGTTGCGCGATGTGGCCACCGACCAGCAGAACGATGGCTTGGAAGCCATGCTGGTGATTGACCGCGATACGGCCTCGCGCCTTGGTATTGACCCCTCGGACATCGACAACACGCTCTACGATGCCTTCGGCCAGCGGCTGGTCTCGACGATTTTCACGCAGTTGAACCAGTATCACGTCGTGTTGGAAGTTGCGCCCGAGTATCAGAAGAACCCAACCGATCTGGGCAATCTGTATGTGAAGTCTGCCAGCGGCCAGCAGGTTCCGCTGAGTGAATTTACGCATTACGAGCAACGGCGCACCTCGCTGGCGATCAACCACCAAGGGCAGTTCCCGGTCGTCACGCTCTCCTTCAACCTTGCGCCGGGCGCGTCGCTCGGCCAAGCGGTCGAGGCCATCAACCAAGTGAAGGCCAGCCTGCACATGCCCGCTTCGATCGATGGAGCCTTTCAAGGCACGGCGGCATCCTTTTTGGCTTCGCTCTCGAATGAGCCGCTCTTGATTCTGGCGGCCATCGTCACGGTCTACATCGTGCTGGGCGTTTTGTATGAGAGCTACATTCATCCGCTGACGATTCTCTCCACGCTGCCCTCGGCAGGCGTGGGCGCGTTGCTGGCGCTGCAAATCTTCCACATGGATTTGGATGTGATCGGCCTGATCGGCATCATCTTGCT
>JAJZMO010000074.1:0-610 GCA_021798235.1 Acidobacteriota bacterium
TGCTGAGTCAGAATTAGCATTCCATCCCAGAACAGGCTGAAGAATGCTTTCTGTACTGTTGATATCTTCCAGTCCTGGAAAGAAGAAAATCGTCTGGCCATCGTTGGAAGTTGGAGTTTGCGGGACAATCCAATCCGCGCTTAACTCCCCGAAGGAGGTGTTGGTGGTGACATTGTAATCTTCAATCCAATCATGGCTGATGCTGGGTACATTTTGTTGTGTGCTTTGCGCGGACTGGCCTTGGGCAATCTTCTCGCCCTTGGCGGTGTAGCTGGGATAGGCGCAGGGAGCAATGTGCGTGATGCTGCCGTCCTGATGTTGGATGGCATGGCCATTGTCCACTTGCGTATCGCCCTGGGCGAGTCCGATGACACAAGACGGATGGAAGTAGCCAAATGGAGTGATCAGATAATTGTCGGGCACGCCTGCTGGATGGTGCGTCCCAGCAGGTGTCTGAGCGTGCATGGGATTAGCGGCGGCCAAGAGCAACAGGAATGCTACGACACAGGCAGCCCTGAAAACCAATGTGTGTGGCGTGCGCGGGGGGGGGGGGGGGGGGGGGGTTTTTCCTAACTTGCTCTACTTTCTCGCTTTTTTTTTTTATAGAAAA
>JAJZMO010000074.1:620-9092 GCA_021798235.1 Acidobacteriota bacterium
GGCGTGCGCGGGGGGGGGAGTTTGTCGCAAAGTTTCCATCTTTCCTCAGTTTTTCATGCAGATGAAAAGCATATTTTCGGAACAGCGGCAGCATAGCACAGATTTTTTTCGATGCAAATGAAGTTTGGGGAAGTGGTAGTCTGCCGCCCACTCAAGCCAAATGATGGCTTGAATGGGACATCTGAAAATTATTGGTATACGTGTTCGGTGTAGGGAGTAAGTCGTGCTCTCCCATTCTAGCCGCAAAGAGCGCGGCTAGAATGGGGCACCTGCACCTGAAAATTGTCGGTACAAAATGGTTGGTACCCAGAAGATGAAAACCCTTTGCAACGATTGCTCAGCGGCTCAAGCCGCACTGTAATGCTGGGGATTACGGACAGGCTAAAGCCCATCCCCTTCAGGGACTCAAGCGCCGCCCCTTCCCAGTTCAGGCTTGTTCCGAGATTCCCGAACAGGGATGGGATAGAGTCTGTTTTCTTTTCGGTGGAAACTCGATGAGTCTACTTACGAGTTAGGCAAGCTGGCGCAGGCGCGGGTGCGTGGGAAATTGATCTGGGTGGAGTGCGGCGGCAATGCAGTGCAGGCCTTCGAGCAGGGTGTGCGCGGGCGTGTTGAGATACTCGTCGGGAATGCAGAAGACGCGGCGGGTTTGCACGGCGCGTAGTTGCTGCCAGTTGCGTTGGGCGATGACGCGCTCCAGCGGAACGCGATCGCCCGCGCCGCACCAAGCAAAGAGCAGCACGTCGGGATCCGCAGCGGCGATGGAGGCTGCGGTGGTTTGCTGGCCGGCAGCGCCGAGGAGGATGCCGCCTGCGGCTTCGATTAACTCCTGCACCCAGGGTTGGGATGCGATGAGCGGCTTGCCCCATTCTTCACAATAAACGCGAGGGCGATTTGTGGAGGGTGCAGCGCGGTGGCGCACGGCCTCGATCGCGTGCTGCATGGAGGCGATGAGTTGCTCGCCTCGATCTGGAGTGTTGAGCAGCGAGGCGAGCAGGCGGATGTCATGAACGATGTCGGCCAGTGTATGAGGCGCGAGCGTGAGCACGGGGCAGCCGGACTTCAGGATTGCGGTCAGCGATTCCACGCGATAGGGAACGGAGGCCAGCACCAGGTTGGGTTGCGTGGCAAGAATCTCTTCTGCCGAAGCCGACCAGGAATCCGCGATGATGGCCAGGCGCATGTCTGCAAGTTGCGGCAGTGCGGCCACGCAGTAGCGTGTGCAGGCCACGAGCGAATCGAGCGCGCCCAGCCGCTCCAACGTGAGCGTGATGCTGGGTTGCAGGGATGCGATGCGCAGCGGAGGGGCGGTGTTCATCCAACGTGCGCGGGAGCTTCGGGCTGGAAGATAGGCCAGCCTTTCGATGTTGCCAGTGTGCGCAGGGCAGCCGAGGGGTTGATGGCGAAGGGATGCTGTGCGGTCTCCAACATGGCGGCGTCGTGGATGGAGTTGCCGAAGACGGCGTCTGGACGGGGGATGTTGTTGCGCTGGAGGGCGACGGCTTTGCCTTCGTCGGTGGGCACGTCGAGCAGCTTGTCGGTGATGACGCCATCCTGCACGGCGACGCAGGCGGTCAAAATGTTGCCAGCGGGAATGCCGAAGTGCTCGATGACGGCGGCTTCAATGACCCAGTTGCTGGTGGAGCTGACGGCCCAGAGGGTTGTGCCAGCGGCTTTGAGGTCTGCGCAAAGTTGCTGCATGGTGGGAAAGATGCGCGGCGCGATGAAGTGGCGGTAGAAGGTCTGCGCCGCTTCGCGCAACTCTTCTTCACGCAGGCCACGATAGATTTGCACCATTTCGCCGCAGATGTCCAACTCAGAGACTTCACCGCGCTGATAGGCGCGATAGCGTGCGTCCATCCAATCGCTGGTCTCACGCGAGAGCAGTCCAGACTCCATGGACCAAAACATGAAGCCAGAGCCGGCATCGCCGGACCAGAGCGTGCCATCGCAGTCGAAGACGGCAAGTGCGGGGCGCCGCGCGCGCACGTCGTGGAGGAAGTCTTGTGCCGAAAGAGAGGCCAGCGGCGGAGGAACAGTATTGTGCAAGATGGAGGAAACCTCAATCGAAAGCGATGATGCGGGCAAAGGCCCTAACTCTATTGTGCCGCAAATGCAGGGATTGAGCCGAGATTTACAGAATTTTTACAAGGGAATGGAACGGGGGATGGAATGGAAAATGAATCCGAAAAAAATCAGACTGTTCCCGGTGTGCAAACTCACGCATAATGCAGGCAGAGGGATTTGAGCGTGCCCGTTGCTGCGATTCCAATTGCGAACAATCCAGAAGCGATCCGCGACTACTTGACGTATCTGCGCGTGGAAAAGGGGCTGCGGCCACAGACGTGTGAAGCCTACGAGCGGGACTTGTTGCAGTTGGCGGAGTTTCTTGAGCAGCGGGGCGGTAATCTTTTGCGGGCGCAACAGGCAGATTTGGCAGGATTTTTGCAGCATCTGCAATCACATCAGGTGGAGATGCGTTCGCGGGCGCGCAAACTCTCCTGCCTGCGTGGCTTTTATCGCTGGCTGCTGCTCGACAAGACGATCACGCAGGATCCCACAGAGAATTTGGAATCGCCATCGGGGTGGAAGATTTTGCCGAAGTCTCTGGCGGAGGCTGAGGTGGCGGCGATGTTGGGGCAGGCGAATCAAGCAGCGCTGCATCCCGAAGCAGGTGGTGCCGCGTTGCGCGATGCGGCCATGCTGGAGCTCTTGTATGGCGGGGGCATTCGTGTTTCCGAATTGGTGGGCCTGCGCGTGGAGGATCTTTCTCTGGAGCAAGGGCAGATTTTAGTGCGCGGCAAAGGGGATAAAGAGCGCATGGTTCCGTTGGGCCGTGCTGCGGTAGAAGCGGTGGAGAAATATCTTCGGCTGGGCAGGGCAGAGCTACAACGCAAGCGGCGCGCGCCGGAGATTTTTCTTTCCGCGCGTGGAACGGCTCTGACGCGGCAGAGTGTTTGGCAGTTGGTGAAGCGAAGCAATGCGCAGGCCAGCCCGCACATGTTGCGCCACAGTTGCGCCACCCACATGGTGGAGCATGGCGCGGATCTACGCACGGTGCAGACCTTGTTGGGCCATGCGGACATTGCCACCACGCAGGTGTACACACACTTGGCGCTGGGAAGATTGAAGGCGGTGCATCGAGAGCACCATCCGCGCAGCCAGCAGCGGACTGGGCAAACTGCGGAGCCACAGGCGTGAGCGCACAGGGGAAATCCGTTACTGCGGAACAGCCGGTGCGCGCGGCAGGGTTGGATGCGCGTGTGGAGGAATACCTAGCCGTGATGCGCACCGAGCGGGGCGCATCGGCGCACACGTTGCGCGCCTATGCGCGGGAGTTAACGAATTTTTCTGGATACGTTGCTGTGCAGTTGGGGATGGATGCAACCCCAGCGCAGGTGGAGCATACGTTGATTCGAGCGTATCTGGGTGAGCTTTACAGCAATGGATTGACGAAATCCTCCGTGGCGCGTGCGCTGGCGGCGATTCGATCCTGGTATCGGTGGTTGGCGCGGCAGGGGCATGTGCAGTTGAATCCGGCACGGTTGGTGGCCACCCCGAAGTTGCCAAAACATTTGCCGCGCGTGCCGGGCATAGAGCAGATGCAGCGAGCGCTGGATGTCCCCCGGGGTGATTCCGCAGCGGCGGGGCAAGAGACCGCATGGCCGGAGCGGGATGCGGTGATTCTGGAATTGCTGTATGGCTGCGGGATTCGCAATGCGGAGCTGGTGGGGTTGAATCTGGAGGATGTGCAGTGGGCGAATGAATGCTTGTTGATTCGCGGCAAAGGGCGCAAGCAGCGCTACGTTCCGCTGGGGGATGCGGCAGCGGCGGCGGTACGCGCTTATCTGCCATCGCGACAGGAAAAATTATCCGCAACAGGCAAGCAGCAGCCAGCCCTGTTGTTGAATGCGCGGCTGCGTGGAGATGGACGCCTGACGACGCGCAGTGTCGGTCGCATCGTCAAGCGCATGGCCTTGCAGCGCGGATTGTCGGCGGATGTGCATCCACACACGCTGCGCCACGCATTCGGCACGCATCTTTTGGAAGAGGGAGCCGACTTGCGTGCGATTCAGGAGATGTTGGGGCACGCGCGGCTGTCGACCACGCAGCGCTATACGCATTTGACCACCAGCCAAGTGGCTGCGGTGTATGACCGCACCCATCCCCGAGCCAAGTGAACCCGACGCAGGAATGGCCCCCAGAGACTTTTCCAGAAGTGGCTGCGCTCGACTAAACTGATAGCAAGAGAAAGTGTGCACGGCGGGCCATGATTTGTAGTGCCTGGCCCTTGTGCCTGTGCAAAGGAAAATTCAGCTTGATTAACGCCATTCTCGCCAAAGTTTTTGGAACCAGTAACGAACGAGCCGTCAAACGCATGCTGCCCGTGGTGGCCGCCATCAATGCGCTGGAGCCGCAGATGCAGCAGCTCAGTGACGCGCAGCTTGCCGCCAAGACGGAGGAGTTTCGCGCCCGCATCCGCGAGCGGATCGCCGGCATTGACGATGCAGAGGAGCGCACGCGCGTCGAGAACGAGGCGCTGAACGATCTGTTGCCAGAGGCCTTCGCCGTGGTGCGCGAGGCCGGACGCCGCGTGTTGCAGATGCGCCACTTCGATGTGCAGTTGATCGGCGGCATGGTGCTGCACCAGGGCAAGATTGCCGAAATGAAAACCGGCGAAGGTAAAACGCTGGTGGCCACGCTGCCGTGTTATTTGAATGCACTGGCTGGCCACGGCGTACACGTGGTCACGGTGAATGACTACCTGGCCAAGCGTGACGCGGAGTGGATGGGCAAGCTGCACACGTTCCTGGGCCTCACCGTCGGCGTCATCGTGCATGATCTCGATGATGTGCAGCGCAGAGCCGCTTATGCTGCCGACATCACCTATGGCACCAATAATGAGTTTGGCTTTGACTATCTGCGCGACAACATGAAGTTTGAGCTGGCCGACTGCGTGCAGCGCGGCCAACACTTCGCCATTGTGGACGAAGTCGACTCGATCCTGATCGATGAAGCGCGCACGCCGCTGATCATCAGCGGCCCCACGGACCAGACCACGGACAAGTATGAGCGCGTCTGCAAATTTATTCCGCAACTGGAGATGGGCGAGGAGATTGAGAATTTAGACGAGAAAATTCTCACCGGCGATTATGTGGTGGATGAAAAGCACCGCACCATTGGCGTGACCGATGAAGGCTGGGTGAAGATTGAAAAACTCTTGGGCATTGAGAGCATCGCCGACCCTGAGAACTGGGATCTGAAGCATTATGTGGAGACGGCCATCAAGGCGCACGCTTTGTACAAGCGCGATGTTCAGTATGTGGTCAAGGACGGCGAGATCATTATCGTCGATGAGTTTACGGGCCGCCTGATGCCGGGCCGCCGCTGGTCGGACGGACTGCATCAATCGATCGAGGCCAAGGAAGGCGTCGCCGTTCGCCGCGAAGATCAGACACTGGCCACCATCACCTTTCAAAATTATTTCCGCCTCTTTAAAAAACTCGCCGGCATGACGGGAACCGCAGAGACTGAGGCAGCGGAGTTCGACAAGATTTACAAGCTCGACATTGTTGTGATTCCCACGAACAAGCCGATGCGCCGTTTGGAAAATCCTGACGTGGTTTTTCGCACGGCCAAGGAAAAATACTTTGCCGTGGCCGATGAGATCGCGCGGCTGCATGAGCAGAAGCAGCCTGTGCTGGTCGGCACTACGTCCATTGAAAAATCGGAATTACTCTCGCAGATTTTGCAGCGCAAGGGCGTGCGCCACGTGGTGCTGAATGCGAAGTATCACGAGCGCGAAGCTGAGATTGTGGCACAGGCCGGACGTTTGGGCATGGTCACCATCGCCACCAACATGGCCGGGCGCGGCACCGATATTTTGCTGGGCGGCAATGCCGAGTTCATGGCCAAGCAGGAGCTGGTGAAGAAGGGCCGCGCGCGATCGGTGAACGCAGCGGAGGGAGCGATTTCCCCGGTGGCTCCGGCAGGCAGCACGCGCTTTTATTACCAGGGGCAGGAGTTTGAGTGCGCCGAGGCGGAGTGGAAGCAGGCCTTGGCCGCGCACGAGGCTCAAGCTGCTGAAGAACGCGCTGCGGTGAACGAAGCCGGCGGGCTGTTCATCATTGGAACGGAGCGGCACGAATCTCGCCGCGTGGACAACCAGTTGCGCGGACGCGCTGGACGCCAGGGCGACCCAGGCGCTTCGCGCTTCTTCCTCTCGCTGGAAGATGACCTGATGCGCATCTTTGCGCGCGAGTGGGTCTCCACGCTGTTGCAGCGCATGGGCATGGAAGAGGGAATGCCCATTGAGTCCAAGATGATTTCGCGCCGCATTGAGGCTGCGCAGAAGGCCGTCGAGGCGCAAAATTTTGAATCGCGCAAGCACGTGCTGGAATACGACGATGTGATGAACAAGCAGCGCGAGGCCGTCTATGGCCTGCGTCGCCAGTTGCTGGAGGGATTTGACGAAAAGCATCTCATCATTGAGGAATATGTAGCCACGCTGCTCAGCAATGCTCTCGATGTTTACGCGCCGGAACGCATTCATCCCGACCAGTGGGATCTGAAGGCGTTGAAGGATCAGTTGATCGTGCAGTTCGGCTTTGACCTGGAGGCCGAAGGCGTCGAGGCGCGCGAATTGAACCGGCATGAGCTGGGCGAGGCCCTCTTTGAAGGGTTGAAACAACGCTATGCGGCCAAGGAGCAGGTCGTCGGAGCGCAGGCCATGCGCCACCATGAGCGCATGATTATGCTCAGCGTGCTGGATGGATTGTGGAAGGATCATCTGCTGGCGATGGACCAGCTCAAGGAAGGCATTGGTCTGCGTGGTTACGGCCAGCAGGATCCTTTGATCGAGTACAAGCGCGAATCCTTTGAGGCCTTCGAAGTCATGATGACCCGCTTCCAAGAGGACACTGTGCGCATTCTGTACCGGATGCAGATCGTTGGGCCGGATGGCAAGGAGATCGCCGTACCGTCGCGTCCGCAGCCGCAGCGTATGGTTTTGCAGGGTGGCTCGGCAACGGCAGCGGAACCGACTTCGTCTGCGCCTGAGATTGCGGTGCGCGCGCCGATGCGCAGCCCAGTGACCACCATCGACGCAATCGAGCAGGAGTTTCAGCGTAAGAAGCAGCGCGAGTTGCAGCAGGCACGCATGGCGGGTGGCGGCGAATCTTCTGCCCCTGCCGAGCAGCGCCGCGCAGGCGATAAGGTGGGTCGCAATGATCCCTGCCCCTGCGGCTCTGGCAAGAAGTACAAGAAGTGCCATGGAGCGGAGGCATAATCGTGCATTTTGGGTGCGAGAATTTGCAGTGCAGAAAGAGTCGCAGCTTCGGACTTCTCCCAGGCAAGCCAAAATAAGGCTTGGGGCACCCCCACTCGCACTCGAAATGATGCGCGCGCCTGCGTTTATGCAGGTGTTGTTTCTGGCGTGGGCGTAAAGTCTGCGGCAGACCCATGGAGGTCATGGGCATTGCGCACAGCCTTGGTTGGTTTTTCATCCAGTAACAACTCTGTTGCACGCACGCGCGGGTCGGCGTGGAACCAGCGCTGGAAGGGCTTGTCCGCGAGTAGATTGGTCAGCGCCAGCAGCGACATGCCCTGGTGGTGCGCCATCCAAGAACGCACCAGCGTGTAGCGCGTTCCTTCCTCATGCTGCACGGTGCTGGAGTAATCGGCGGCTTCGTAGAAGCCAAACTCTGCCAGCCAGCCCATCTGCTCCATCCGTTTCAAATTTTGCAGTGCATGTTTCAGGTCAAATTCCAGCGCCAGCACACTGGCATAGGGTGCAATCACCAACGAGCCAGCCGGGGATTGTTGCAAGGCCAGCGACGGCGCGCCAAAGGCGTGGTAGTGGTAATTGCCTGCGGCATCGGTTTGGCTGTAACCGGATTCAGAAATTCCCCAGGGAATTTTTTTGTCGGGCACGCTGCGCCGCTGCGCCAGAACTGCAATGGGGAAGGATTGGCCGAGCAGTGTCTCTGGTTGCGTGCGCATCCAGAGTGTGGGCATTAGATATTCGAACATCGTGCCCGTCCAAGAGAGCAGCACGGGATGGCCCTGCACCAAAGTGTGTTCGCGGCCCAGCCGGAACCAGCACTCTTGTGGGATGTCTCCTTTGGCGATGGCCAGAAATGCGGCCATGCGTGATTCCGAAGCCAGCAGATCATAGCAAGCGCCCAACTGCTTGTCTTGCGTGGTCTCATATCCGATCGAGAGCAACATGCGCGCCGGGTTCAGCAGCGGGTGGAATTCCATTTTTTGCGAGAGACGCTCAGCGCGGCTGGCTACTTCGCGGATTTTTTGCGTCAAGGCGCGCAAGGCCGTCTGCGCTGCGGGCAGTGCGGCCAGCAGATCCTTGCACAGATGCAGCGCTGGCTCTGCAAGTAACAGAGAATCTTTTTGCAGCGCCAATTGCAGATCGTCTGCAAAGGTGATGGCGCTCTCTGGCGTGAAGCTTTCTGGCGG
>JAJZMO010000327.1 GCA_021798235.1 Acidobacteriota bacterium
CGAGTCGCCTGCAACGTGCCCGCGGACAGCGTGGATATCGAGAGAACCTCTTGCCAATCGCCCGCAGTGGCCGTGTTCAGCAGGTGTTCTAGGCTGTTTACGGCCTGGGTATGGATGGCAAACAGCCCATCCAACGTGTCCATGGGGATGGACTCGTAAGCGGTGACAGGATGGTTCAACAGACGCTGGGAGTGGCGCAACTCCACGGCAAAGATGTGCCGCAAGAGGCCGCGGATGGAGCCGCTGTTGTAGATGTCACAGGGCAAATCCAACGCCTCTGGATTTTTGGTGAACCAAACCTGCCATTGATTGGTCGCTGCGATGTTGTCTTGCAAAAGCTCGGCAAGCGTGATGCTGGGAGAATCCATGGGAAGCACTCAGCCTTTCTTGTTGAGCGCGCGATGGGCTATATCGCGGCGGTAGTAAATGCCATCGAAGTGGATTGCATCCAAGGCAGCGTATGCCTGGCTGCAGGCCGCAGCCAGCGTGTCGGCTTGCGCGCTGACGGCAAGAACCCGACCGCCAGCAGTCACCAGCGTTTCGTCTTTGAGCGCGGTTCCGGAGTGATAGATTTGCACGCCGTGGACTTTTGCCGCTTCGGCCAGGCCGTGGATTGGTTTGCCGCTGAGAAATGGCCCGGGATAGCCACCAGATGCGGCGACGACAGAGACGGAGGGTTGGGGATTCCACTGGAGATGAATCTGGTCCAGCTTGCCGTCAATGGCCGCCTCACACGCCTCGACCAGATCGCTTTGGAGTCGTGGCAGAATGGCCTGGGTCTCCGGATCTCCGAAGCGGGCATTGAATTCCAGCACCATGGGGCCGCGTGCGGTCATCATCATGCCGCAATACAGAACTCCGGTAAAGGGTGCATCCTCAGCCGCCATCCCCTGAATCACAGGCTGGGCTACATGCGTGATTAACCAATCGCGCATCGAGGCATCCAGCAACGCGTCGGTGGAGTAGGCTCCCATGCCGCCCGTATTCAGGCCCGTATCTGCCTCGCCGATACGTTTATGGTCTTGCGCCGCGGCCAGGGGAAGCGTGTGTATGCCATCGGCAAGCACGAGGAAAGAGATTTCTTCTCCATCGAGAAATTCTTCCAAGACGAGGCGCCGTTCTGCAGTTCCCAGAAGATCTCCACGCAACATTTGACTTGCGGTTGTGAGTGCATCTTCTTTGCTGGAGCAGATGACGACACCTTTGCCTGCGGCGAGGCCATCGGCTTTAACGACAACGGGAGCGTGAAAGTGCGTCAGTGCCTTTTGCACCTCTTCCACCGAAGAGCACACGGCGTAGCGGGCTGTGGGGATGGCATGACGCTGCATAAATTCTTTGGAAAATGCCTTGCTGGCCTCCAGCTGCGCAGCCCGTTGCGTGGGGCCAAAGACGCGCAAGCCACGTTCCTGCATGGCATCGACGAGTCCAAGGCTGAGAGGCAGTTCGGGGCCGACGATGGTTAAGTCCGGTTGCTCGGCTTCGACGACGCGCAACAAATCTCCCAAACTGTTTTGTTGCACGGGCACGCAGCGGGCAAGTGCAGCGATGCCGCCATTTCCCGGAGCGCAGACCACATCGGTAACGCGCGGGGATTTGCGCACTGCAGCAACCAAGGCGTGCTCGCGTCCGCCGCCACCAATGACTAGAACTTTCATGCGATTCGTGTCTCCAAGGAAGGTACTACATCAGGCTAGGAAATGCGGGAAGGGAAGTCAACCTGCAAGGATCTGGGTTTCAACGTCGGGCGATGGCGGTGGATTCTCGGATGATTAACTCCGGCTGCAAGATAATATCCTGCGAGAGTTTCTGGCCTGCTTCAATGATTTGCAGCAAGGTCTTGGCCGCGATCTGGCCCATCTGTTGCAGGGGCTGGCGAATCGTGGTCAAGCGAGGGACGACGTATGCGGACTGCCATACATCGTCCAAGCCGATCACGGATACATCTTTGGGAACTTGGAGGCCCGCATCATGCAAGGCACGAATGGAGCCGATGGCGGAGCCATCATTAAAGGCGATGATGGCGGTGAAGCGGGCATCTCTGCGCAAAAGTTCTTGCGTGGCCAGGTAACCATACTCCGACATGGAATGCTTCTCTGTGGTGGGAGTGGCCCCCAGTTGCACAGCGCATTCCCTGGTAATGGGTATGCCCAGGTTCTGTGCGACTTGGGTGAGGCAGCGCCAGCGATCCTCGGTGTCGCCATTGCCGGCAGGTCCCTGGAAGGCAGCAATCTTTGTGTGCCCCAGTTGTTGCAAATGCTCCAGCGCCAAGGTGGCTGCGCGCGTATTGTCGATCAGGATGTGTGTGATGCCCGGCCCTTTGGTGATGTCCGATAGCGCAACCACAGGCAAGGGTAGCGTGTAGTTTAACGGTGTGTTGATGGCGATCAGGCCCTCGACGGCGCGATCCATGAGGGTGTTGGGTAGATCGCGAACCTTTTCAGGAATGCCACGGTGACTGAGCACAAAGTAGAGAAAGCCACACTCTGCCAAGTGGCGCTCAATGCCGCTGATGAGCACGGAAGAGTATTCATCGCCAATATCGGGCACGAGAACGGCCACACTAAATGTGCGTTTGGTGTGTAGATAGCGCGCAAAGATGTTGGGTCGATACTGCAGTTCCCGCGCCGCTTCCCGAATGCGATCTTGTGTGGACGGGGCAATCGTCCGTGCCATAGGCGATCGGTTGAGCACAAAGGAAACCGTCGTCTGCGAAAGCCCAACATGCTCGGCGACTTCACGGAGTGTAACCCGATGCGTGTGTTTGCGGGATTTTTTTTCCCCCGCTGGGGCTTTGCGAGCATTCATCGGGAGCAATCTCCACGCGCTGCCATATCAGAATCTGTTCAGACCGTTTTAGATGTCCAGATTCTTTACATCCAACGCATTTTCTTCAATAAATTTGCGGCGCGCCTCAACGTCTTCGCCCATCAACGTGGAGAAGATCTGTTCTGTTTCGGCAATGTCTTCCAAACGCACCTGCAAGAGCGTGCGCCGCTCCGGGTCCATGGTTGTCTCCCAAAGCTGCGTGCTGGTCATCTCGCCCAGGCCCTTGTAGCGCTGCACCTGATAATCGCGGCGGCCCTGTTCGATGACGTACTCAAACAGTTCGTGGGGCGTGGATTTCTCCACTGGCTCCTGCGGGCCGCGCACGTTGCGCTTGGCCGTGGGCTTGGCTGCCGCAGGGGCTTCCGCTTCGGCATCGGCAGCTTCGCTTTCCTCAGCTTCGACGGCGGCACTGGACTTGGCCGCGTACTCGATCAGGAATGGCGGCTCCAGTTGCTCTTGGATCTGCACATACTTGGCCATCATCTGCCGGTATTCCGGCGAGGAGGCTAATGTCCAATCAATGCGCCGATCCGCGCCCTGCGCGTCCGTAAAGCTGAGCGAGAATGTCTGATGCTCCTCGTCAAAGGCAGGCGCGTGTACGGCCTTGAACTGATACTGCTTGGCCATCTTGCCCAACTCCGCGTGCAGGCGCTCAATCTTTTCAGGAGCCTTGTCGGCCTGGCCTTCGAAGTCGGCGCGCTTGGCCAGTTCCAGCTTGGCCAGCAGGGAAGTGACTTTCTCGTTGCGCAGGCGCTTGTCCACCTTGTCAAAGTAGCCCAGGTATTCATTCAACTGCGTCATGAACTTGGTCAGCGCAGCGCCTTCCAGCTTGCTGGCGCTCTCGCCGTGCCGAATGGTCATGCCGTCGGAGGCGCGCTTGACCATGACGCGCACAAACTCACGGTCGTCCTTAATGTACTGCTCGAACTTACCCTTCTTGATGCGGTACAGCGGCGGCTGCGCAATGTAGACATGGCCGCGCTTGATCAGCTCCGTCATGTGGCGGAAGAAGAAGGTGAGCAACAGTGTGCGAATGTGCGAGCCGTCCACGTCGGCATCGGTCATCAGAATCAGCTTGCCATAGCGCAGCTTGGAGACATCAAAGTCGTCCTTGCCGATGCCGCAGCCCAGCGCCGTAATCATGGCGCGGATTTCCTCATGGCCCAGCATCTTGTCATAGCGGGCCTTTTCTACGTTGAGAATTTTTCCCTTGAGCGGCAGAATCGCCTGGTAGCGGCGGTCGCGCCCCTGCTTGGCCGTGCCGCCTGCGGATTCGCCCTCGACCAGATATAGTTCGCAGCGCTCCGGGTTGCGTTCGCTGCAATCGGCCAGCTTGCCGGGCAGTCCGCCGCCGTCGAGCGCGCCTTTGCGCCGCGTCAGGTCGCGCGCCTTGCGGGCCGCCTCGCGTGCGCGGGCCGCTTCAATCGCTTTGTTGATGATGCGCCGCGCGATGGTTGGATTCTGCTCCAAGAACATGCCCAGCCGTTCATTCACAAAGGCCTGCACCACGCCGGCGATGTCCGAGTTCAGCTTGCCTTTGGTCTGGCCTTCAAACTGCGGCTGCGGCAGCTTCACGCTCACCACGGCCACCAGTCCTTCGCGCACATCGTCGCCAGAAAGATTTTCCTTCACATCCTTAAACAGGCCCAGTTGCTGGCCCGCGCTGTTGATGGTGCGCGTCAACGCCGTGCGGAAGCCGGACAGATGCGTGCCGCCGTCCACGGTGTTGATGTTGTTGGCGAAGCTGAAGACCGTCTCCGAGTAGCCGTCGTTATATTGCAGCGCAATTTCCAGCACCACGTTGTCGCGCTCGGCTTCCATCGAGATCGGCTTGTCATGCAGCGTTTGCTTGCCACGGTTCAGATGCTTGATGAACTCGGCAATGCCGCCCGTGTATTTGAACTCCGTGCGCCGGGCCTCGCCGGTCTTGGCGTCGGTGGTGCGCTCATCGGTCAGCGTAATCTCCAGCCCCTTGTTCAAAAAGGCCAGCTCGCGCAGCCGTTGCGCCAGCGTGTCGTAGTTGTATTCGGTCACGGTGAAGATGGTGCGATCCGGCAAAAAGTGTACCTTGGTGCCGCGCTTTTTGCTGGTGCCCGACAGGCGCAGGCCGCTGACGGGAATGCCGCGCGCGTAATCCTGCTCATAGGTTTTGCCCTCGCGCCAGATCTCCACGTCAAAGCTCTCGCTCAGCGCGTTGACGCAGGAGACACCCACTCCGTGCAAACCGCCGGAAACCTTATAGGTGGAGGAATCAAATTTTCCGCCAGCGTGCAGCTTGGTCAACACCACTTGCACAGCGGGCAGGCGCTCGCCGTTGGGGAGAGTCATCTCATCCACAGGAATGCCGCGGCCATCATCGACCACGGTTACGGAGTTGTCCATGTGGATGGTGACTTCAATGTGCGTCGCATGGCCGGCCAGCGCCTCGTCCACGGAGTTGTCCACGACTTCATACACCAGGTGGTGCAGGCCCATCTCGCCGGTCGAGCCAATGTACATGGCCGGGCGCAGACGCACGGCCTCCAGCCCTTCCAACACCTTAATATTGTCGCCTGTGTAGCTGCTGCCATTGCTGACAGCTTTTTCGGCAGGCTCTTGCATGGGGGCTTCCAGGGTCAACGTGGCTTCGTTCACAGTAGATTCTTTCCGGGACATGCGGCTCCAGCGGATTCCCTGCAGTGTGTCCAATTCTGTACGAACCAATGGAAAGCAACCAATTGATTTCGAATGACTTGGACGCCGAGAATCCTGATCGTAATCTCCTTCCTATGGTACCACGCTTTGTGGTGCGAGCAGGTGGGGCGCACGGGGATCTCCGTCGATGGGCGGCATCGTTTTTTGTAGGGGGGATTTGGGCGCTGGCCGCCATGGTGTCTGCGGTTCTGGCATGCCTGGGTCTAACGGCTGTATGCTGGTCTGCGCGCGGAAATTGGGCGAGTTTAGCCCCACGAACAGGAGGAGAGCAGATGCGTACACGCAGAGATTTTTTGTTGGCTAGCGGAGCCGTACTGGGCTATGCGGGTTTGACGCAAACTAGGCTGCCCTTGCTGGCAGAATCTCAACCGGTTCCCGCAACCTATACCGGTGCAAACTCCCTGGCTGCACGCGCAGCGCGGACGCAACTTCCCTATGGCTGTGCGGTGGTGCCGGAACGGCTTGGCGTGGACAAAGAATACACGCGCGCAATCGTGGAGCAATGTTCCATTCTGGTGGCAGAAAATTCCATGAAGTGGGGGCCAATTCATCCCTTTCCGGACAAGTTCAATTTTGCCGCTGCCGACAAGCTGATGGCCTTTGCCGCAGAACACAAGATGCAGGTGCGCGGGCACAATCTGTGCTGGCACCAGGCACTGCCGCCGTGGTTTGCCGCGACGGTAAACAAACAGAACGCTGAAAAAATCTTGGTGCAGCACATTCAAACCGTGGCCGGGCGTTATGCAGGCAAGATCCATTCCTGGGACGTGGTAAATGAAGCCATAAAGCCCAAAGATGGCTTGCGCCATGGAATGCGCAATTCGCCATGGATGCAGTTGCTGGGGCCGCGCTATCTTGACATCGCCTTTCACGCCGCGCGCGAGGCGGATCCACATGCGCTACTCACATACAACGATTACGGGATTGAATATGACTCGCCGTGGTGTGATCGCAGGCGTGATGCGGTGCTGGCCCTGTTGCATGGAATGCGCAAGCGTGGCGTGCCCATCGATGCAGTGGGCGTGCAGTCGCACCTGCAGGCTGGAACCAGGAACGATTTTGGCGGCGGACTGAAGCACTTTATGAAAGAAGCGCACAAACTCAATTTGCAGGTTTTCATCACGGAATTAGATGTGAATGATTCGCAGGTGAATGGCAACGAGAGAGACTGCGAACAGGCTGTGGCCGCCGTGTACAAAGACTATATGGATCGCATGTTGCAATACCCTTGGATGACGGCGGCGCTGACTTGGGGTATTACGAACCGGTACACGTGGCAGAATCATCAGCATCCACGCAAGGATGGTGCGCAACAGGTTCCGCTGCCGCTGGATGCGAATTACCAGCCGACCCCGGCGTTTTTTGCGCTGCGCGGAGCCTTCGATCGCCGCAAGGTGCAGAGCGATATCCAAAGCCGCAGCTGAAAAATCTGCAGGAGAAAAACACTCGCGTTCGCATAAAATTCCATGCTATTCTGTTAAGGACACTGAGAGAGTGTAATCGACAGACAGTAGAGGAGCAGCCACCTGTGTTGGCCCCAGCAAAAAAAACCGAAATCATCTCCACCTTTCGCACCCATGAGAGCGACACCGGCAGTCCTGAAGTGCAGATCGCAATTTTGAGCGAGCGCATTGGTGGACTGACCGACCACTTTAAAGCGCATGCCAAGGATCACGGTTCGCGCCGCGGACTGTTGATGCTTGTCAGCAAGCGTCGCCGTCTTTTGGATTACCTAAAGAAGAACGACAGCGAACGCTACCGCGAAGTGATTGGCAAACTGGGCATCCGCAAGTAAGCGGCTCCAACGTGTCGTAGCCAAAGCGGCTTGCGAGCGTTGTGAATTCCCAGCCATGCGGCCCGTATTGTGGAAGCGCCATGGAGCGCTTCCGCATCTCTCAATCGTTCCTTTCCCGCCGCTTGTCCGTGACTTCCAGCCCTCCGGCATGGCCGACACCCCGCCCCATAACAGCATTCCATTGAGGATTTATATCTATGAAACAAGAAATTAGCATTGAACTCCACGGCGGCAAACGCATCGTGTTTGAGACGGGCCGCCTCGCCAAGCAAGCCTCCGGCGCTGCTCTGGTCACCGTCGGCGACAACATGGTGCTGAGCACCGCAGTCTCCGCCCCCGACCCCAAAGAAGGCCTCGACTTTTTCCCGCTCACGGTGGATTACCGCGAGTATACCTACGCCGGTGGACGCATCCCCGGAGGCTTCATCAAGCGTGAAGGCCGCCCCAGCGAACGTGAAATTCTTGTCTGCCGCCAGATTGACCGCCCCATGCGTCCGCTCTTCCCGGAAGGCTATCGTAATGAGACGCAGATCGTTGCGTTCGTGCTTTCTGCCGACAAGCAAAATGACCCGGACATCATCGCCATCAATGCGGCCAGCTGCGCTCTGTGCCTCTCTGACATTCCCTTCGCTGGACCCGTTGGCGCGGTGCGTGTGGGCCGTATCGAAGGCGCATTCCTCATCAATCCTTCGTATGAAGAGATGCGCGCGAGCGATCTGAACATCACCGTCGTCGGCACCATGGACGGCATCGTGATGATCGAGTCGGGCGCCAAGGAAGTTTCTGAAGACGTGGTCATCGACGCAATTGAGTTCGCACACGTCGAGATCAAAAAGATTTGCGCAGGCATCAACGATCTGGTGGCTCGCTCTGGCAAGACCAAGCGCACCTTTGCTGCACCGGAATTCGATCAAGCCTATTTTGACGCTTTGTCGGCGAAGGTTTCCGCACAACTGGCCGATGCCCTGGACACGCACAAGCATCCAAAGTTTGAGAGCTATGCGTTGGTCAAGCAGATCAAGGACGCCTTGAAGGCTGAGCTGCCCGCCGATGACGCCAATGCACCAAAGAAGCTGAGCAAATACTATGAACTGCTGCGCGAGAAGCTCTTCCGCGATCAGGTGACCAACGACCGTATCCGTCCCGATCGTCGCGCTTTTGACCAGATTCGCCCGATCACGATTGAAACCGGCGTTCTGCCGCGCGTGCATGGCTCGGCCTTGTTTACCCGCGGCGAGACGCAGGCATTGGTTTCAGCCACGCTGGGCACCACGGACGATGCGCAGCGCATTGAGACCTTCGAAGGCGAAAAGAAGAAGCGCTTCATGTTGCACTACAACTTCCCACCGTTCTCGGTGGGCGAAGTGGGCCGCATGACCGGCGTAGGCCGCCGCGAAGTGGGCCACGGAGCATTGGCAGAACGCGCTATCTCCGCAGTTCTTCCCGACGAATCTGAATCTCCGTATACGCTGCGCATCGTCTCCGATATTTTGGAGTCGAATGGCTCTTCGTCGATGGCCACCGTTTGCGGCGCCAGCCTGGCGCTGATGCACGCGGGCATCTCGCTGAAGGCCGCTGTGGCCGGTGTGGCGATGGGCTTGGTGAAGGAAGGCGACAAGTACGCCATTCTGACCGACATTGCCGGCGCGGAAGATCACTACGGCGACATGGACTTCAAGGTTGCCGGAACGCGCAAGGGCATCACGGCCA
>JAJZMO010000356.1 GCA_021798235.1 Acidobacteriota bacterium
ACGGCAGCTACACGCAGCCGACGAATGCGGATCGCTACCAGATGATCCGCACCTACTTCGCCATGCTGTTGGCCGAGGAGCATGCGGAGGCCGCGGGCAAGATGAAGCAGTTCGCGTCCTGGTTCACGCATGGCGTGCCCGGCGGCGCGGGATTGCGCAAATCCATCTATCAGGCGAAGACAGGCGCAGCCGTTCTCGATGCCGTCGAATGCTTTTTTACGCAACGCGCGGAGAGCGATGCCTTCCCTGCAGAGATTCCCTCGTCCGCGCCTATGCCTGTTTTCGCGGGATAATGCCGCCACCTGCACTGCCAGCCCGTTTGCGATAGACGGCGCGCACCTGTTCCCGCCAGCGCTCATCGAGCGCGATCAAGGTCCACTCCACCTGAGGCGCAAGATAGTGCAGCACGGTCTCCGTTGCCGGATGAATGCGCAGCGCGGGCGCAACCAAATACAACAAGGGCGACGCGGGCTGCAACGTTTTTCCAGGGAAGTAGCCAAGCCGCTGCAACTGTGACTCCATGCCCGCAGCCCCGGGCGTGCCGTGCTGGCGCACGCGCATCCAATAATCCAGCGCCTGCAACGCGAGGTGCAAATCCTCGTCAGCCTTCAACTCCAACACCACGAGGCGCCCATCACGGCGCACCGCTAACAGATCCAGCAGGGAGTGATCCGCGCCAGTAACCGCAGGCACCTGCGCATACACCGGGCGCGGATCCAGTTGCGGATCCAGTGCATCGATGGCCGTGCGCAGCCGCGACTCCAGCCAGCGCTCTGGCTGCATACGATAGAGTGTGTCGCGCTTGTCGCCACGGGCGTGGCGGCGGCTGACGAGTTGCTGGAGCAGAACGCGCAACTCCGGCTGGGTTGCCTCAGTCAGCCCAGTCTCGCTTGCGCCTGCCCCAAAGGTGATCGTCTGGCCACGGGAAAAACTGTTGACGGCCAACTCCATGCGCGCGTGCGCAAACTCCAACCCCTGCCAAAGAAAGGCAACCTCGCTGCCACTGCGCACGGCAATTTCCATCTGCGCGCGCTCGGCCTCTGGCAGCATCTGCTGCACGGTTTCGATGGCCGCGGCAAAGCGCTCGCGTGCCATCGCGGTGTCGGGGGCGTGCAGCCAATCCACCTGCAGATTGCCTGCAGCGTCGGCCTCGCGTTGCCATAAATCCTCGCCGTGCTCGTCGAGTTCGTACAACTCCCACTTCGCCGCCTGGGGATGCAGCCACGCCAAGCGAGCCGCCGTAGTGGCGGCCATGCCGACGGGCACCACGATGCGTAGGCCTTCGACGACACGCACCCCCGAACGTTGCGGCGGATGCTCCCGGCAATGATGCAGCCAGAGAATGCCGAGCGTGAGAATGCCATGGATGATCGCGGGCGATTCCTCTGCATTGACGGCGATGACGGCCCAGCCCGTTGTGCCGCGCACCTGCAGGCCGCGCGCGTAGGACGGGCCAAAGCTGCGCTCCAAATCCATCGCTGTGCGCAGGCCCGTCACTTTGTACTCGGGAAACTCCCGCTCCAAGACGCGCTGCAGCAGCGCCAGATATTTTGTGCGCGTGCTGTCGCGTTCGCTCGGCTGGCGGCGATCGCGGCTGGGAACCAGCTCCAACGTTTGCGGGCGCGCTTGGCCCATGCGCTGCACGCTCAGGCGCAGCGTGCCTTTGCGCTCGGTTAGGGCAACGATATGCCGGATGAGATTGCGCTCCTCCGACCAGAAGTGCGCCATGCAGCGGCCATGCTCGGCGTTGAGTGTGCAGCGTGCGGTGCGCAGATCAAAGAGCAGCTTTCCATTTTCCAGTAGCGCCGCCGCCGGATGCGCGGCGAGAAACTCCTGCACGCGCGCGGCGATCTGCTCCGGCGCGATTGGTTCGATTGGGAGCGCCTCAGCCATGCGCGGCCCTACCAGCCCATGCGCTGGCGCAGTTGAGTAATGTGCGCCGTGTGGTGCTGATTATGCCAGGCATACAGCGCCAAAGCCTGCTCTACGCTGGTGCGGCCCATGCGCGGATGCACAAAGCCGCGCTGCGTCCACTGCGTCTCTGTCAGGGAGCGCAGCAGTGCAACCCAACGCACGTGGAACGCATCCAACAATTGCAGCGAGACCGCAACGGGCAGGGTACGCGCATCCTGCAATTGTGCCCAGGCGTCTTCATCCGCAGGCAGAATCGTGGGCCAATCTTCGGTGAGCGCCCAGCGCATCCGGTCGCTGCACAGGCCGTTGCTGTCGGCCAGGTGGTGCACCACCTGCCGCAGCGTCCAGCCGCCAGCGCGGTAGGGAGTCTCCAGTTGCGCATCGCTCAGCCCGGCCACGGCAGCGCGCAGATTTTCTGGCAGCGCTTCCAACACGGCAATGGCCGTAGCGCGTTCGGCAGCGGTCAACTGCTCTCGGCGCGTGAATTTACCAATCGGGTAGCGCGGATCGGTTTCCATGCACACCACGCTACCACAGGCGCACGGTCATGGCGGTGCCCGCGCTCACACGGTTTGCACCGTTTGCGTTGCGGATGCAATCCAACGATGATGGAGAAGAAGATACGAGGGAGCGCCATGCCAGCCAGCCACGGAAGCGCAAACGAGCCGCACGGCAACAACGCCACACGGGCCACGCGGCAATTTTTCTACGAGCGTTTCGGCCTGAACGATCGGCTGCTGGAGCGTTGCCTGGCCGAGGCACTACGTGCAGGCGGCGAGTACGCCGACCTGTACTTTGAATTCGTCACGGCCAGCAGCCTGGGCCTGGATGAGTCGCTGGTGAAGTCTGCCAGCCAGGGCATCAGCGCCGGATGTGGCGTGCGTGTGGTTGCGGGCGAACGCACCGGCTACGCTTACACCGACGATCTTTCCGCAGAGCGTCTGTTGCGCGCCGCGCGCACGGCGGCCTGCATCGCCAGCGGCCCGGCTCAACAACCGGTCGTTGGCTTTCTCGAACAGCAAACGCCCGCGCTCTACCCCATGGCGGGTGCCAGCGCGGACGCGGATGTGGCGGCCAAACTCGACCTGCTGCTGCGTGCCGATCGTGCCGCGCGTGCCTATGATGCGCGCATCCTTCAGGTGCGGGCCAGCTATGCCGATGAGCTGCGGCGCATTTTGGTCGTTGGCTCCGATGGCAGCTTTGCCGCCGATACGCAGCCCATGGCACGCTGCAACGTTTTCGTCATCGCCAAAGAGGGCACCAACACCACGCGCGGCAGCAGCGGTGGCGGCGGACGGGTGCAGATGGAATTTTTCCTGACCGAAAAAACCCCGGAACATTTTGCCGTTGAGGCCGCGCGGCAGGCCGTATTGCAACTGGGAGCCGTCGCCGCGCCTGCAGGCGAGATGGAAGTAGTGCTCGGCCCTGGCTGGCCCGGCATTCTGCTGCATGAGGCCGTCGGCCATGGCTTGGAGGCCGACTTCAATCGCAAAAAAACCTCAGCCTTCGCTGGCTTGGTGGGGCAGCTTGTGGCCAGTCCCAAGGTCACCGTGGTGGATAATGGCGTACTGCCCAATCGACGCGGTTCGCTGCATGTGGATGATGAAGGCTCGCCCACACAAGAGACGGTACTGATTGAAAAGGGCGTATTGAAAGGCTATTTGAGCGACAAGCTCTCCGCGCGGCTGATGGGCATCGCCGACACCGGCAACGGACGCCGCGAGAGCTACCAGCACATCCCCATGCCGCGCATGACCAACACGTACATGCTGGCAGGCGAAGATGCGCCGGAGGATATTCTGCGTAGCGTCAAGCGCGGCCTGTACGCGGTGAACTTCGGCGGCGGGCAGGTGGACATCACCAATGGGAAATTTGTTTTTGCCGCATCCGAGGCCTACCTGATCGAAGATGGCAAGGTGACTGCGCCGGTGAAAAACGCCACGCTGATCGGCAATGGCCCGGAGGCGCTGAAGTATGTCTCCATGGTCGGCAACGATCTGGCGCTGGACGAAGGGGTGGGCACCTGCGGCAAGGCTGGCCAGAGCGTGCCCGTCGGCGTCGGCATGCCGACCATCAAGCTGGACAAGATGACCGTGGGTGGCACGGGAAATTGAGCAGCGTCGCAATTAAGATTCCAGAGAATCCTGGCGCAGCCGGTGCGGCAAAAATCCTCTGGATGCTTCGTCGCGTTGGCTGCCCAGAATGACTCTTCCACAGGACGAGGCTGTCCTTCCCGTTGCAGCCATGCGTTGCACAGGGAAAAGGCAGCAGGATATGCTGGCAAGGAAGCAAGGAGCGAAAATTATGCACACAAACAATCAAGCAGGGCTGGGAACAAAGTGGCTGCGCACGTGCGCAGTCGTGGCAGCGTCGGTATTCGTCGGGCTGGCATGCTCGGGCATCGCGTTGGCGCAGACTACCGCAAACAGCCAACAGGCCAAGGATGCCAAGCAGGTGCCGGTTATCGACGGCGGCGCTGGTCCGTGCTCTGCAACGTTCACCGTGAGCGACGACAAAGGCAAGCCTGCCTATGCCGCAGCGATCAAGGTACATATTGCCTACGGCTTTATGGGAGCGCACCACTTGGACTTGCAAGCGAGCACCAACTTTGACGGCAAAGCCAAATTCATTGGACTGCCGGTGAAGGTCAAGGGCGACACGCTGAACTTTCAGGCTTCGTTGAATGGCCTTTCGGGTGCGGCCATTGTGAACCCTTCCAAGAACTGCGCAGCGACCGTAGGCATCGCGCTCTCCCAGCAGTAGGGAAAATGCCCACAGAAGCGCAGACACAGAACACAGCCCACATCGATTCGAACTTTGTGACGGAGGTCGTTGCCCGCGCACTGCGCGCGGGTGCGACCGACGCTGAGGTGACCTACGCCGAAGGCGATGAGTTCGAAACCGAGGTGCGTCTGGGGCAGGTGGAGACGCTCAAAGAGTCTGGCTCGCGCGCAATCGGCTTGCGCGTGTTGATTGGCCAGCGCTCGGCTTCCACCAGCAGCAGCGATCTTTCCCCGGATGGCATGGCGCAACTTGTCTCCAGTGCAGTGGAGTTGGCGCGTGTCACCTCAGAAGACCCTTTTGTCGGCTTGGCCGAGCCAACGGAGTTCGGCGCTATCGTCGGCGATTTGCATCTCTTCCACGAGGATGTGTACAGTCTGCCCGCCGCCGAGCGCATCGAATATGCCCGGCGCGCAGAGGCCGCAGCCATGGCTGCCGATACGCGCATCACCAACTCCAAGGGCGGCAGCTTTGCGGCAGCCACGGGAAGAAAAATCTTTGCCAACTCGCGCGGCTTTGTTGGCGAATATCGCACATCTTACTGCTCGCTGGCGGCCCAGCCCATCGCGCAAGGACCGGATGGAGCGATGCAGCGCGATTATTGGTTCTCGCACGCGCGCTCACTGGCCGCTTTGGAATCGCCCGAGACTGTGGGAGCCGAGGCGGCACGCCGGGCCTTGCGGCGGCTGGGGGCGCGCAAAGTGAAAACGCAGCGCGTGCCGGTGGTTTTTTCCCCGGAGATTGCACCGGCGATTCTGCGCGAGGTGCTGCACGCCGTCAACGGCGACGCCATCTATCGCAACGCATCCTTCCTGACGGACAAACTGGGCGCGACCGTCGCAGGTGCAAACATTACGATTTTGGATGACAGCACATTGCCGGGACAGTTTGGCACGCGGCCCTTTGATGGCGAAGGATTGCCCGCGCGGCGAACGCAGGTGATGGAGCGTGGCGTGCTCCGCAGCTATTTGCTGAATATCTACACGGCGCGCAAGCTGCAACTGCGCTCCACCGGCAATGCCTCGCGCGGCCTGGCCGGTGCGCCGGGCATTGGCGCAGGCAACTTCTGGCTGGAGCCGGGAACACAAGCGCCCGCAGCGATTTTGGCCGGAATCTCCAACGGACTGTACGTGACGGAATTGCTGGGCCACGGTGGCAACACGGTGACCGGCGATTATTCGAGCGGCGCCTCGGGGCTGTGGATTGAAAATGGAGTACTGGCCTATCCGGTGGAGGAGATCACCATCGCGGGCAACATGCAAACCATGCTGCGCAATGTGACGGCCATCGGCAACGATCTGATCTTTTATGGCTCCGTGGCCTGCCCAACGCTCTGCATCGAAGGCATGACCATCGCAGGCGAATCCACCGAGTAGCCTGTTCCTACAGCGGGTGTGCGCTGAGCGCACGCGCCAGCGCGTAAGCAACGGCTGCGGCCAACCCGCCGATCAGCGCGGTTTGCAGCGCGCCCTTCCACAGGCCCGCCCCGGTCAAGTGGCCTTTGACCGCTCCAAAAACAAAGAGCGCAATCAGCGTAATCAGCACCGAGGCATGGAGCGCCGCGCCCGCGGCAGGGAACAACAAATACGGCAGCAGCGGAATGCAGCCGCCCGCGATATAGGAAAGTGCGATGACCAGTGCGCTTTGGCTGGCGCGATAGCGGGCCGGTTCTTCCAGTCCCAGTTCGAAGCGCATCATAAAGTCCACCCAGGCCTTGGGTTGCCGCTTCAACGCATACAGCACAGGCTCGCTTTCAGCGCGCGTCACTCCATATTCGCCAAAGATGGAATAAATTTCCTCTTCCTCATCCGTGGTGCGCTCGACGATCTCGCGCTCTTCGCGGCGGCGTTCGCTGGCGTAGTGTTCGGCATCCCCGCGTGCGGCCAAGTACCCACCAAGGCCCATGGCGATGGAGCCAGCGACGATCTCTGCCATGCCCGCGAGCACAATGATGTGATTCGATCCAACCGCGCCCGACAAGCCCGCCGCCAGCGCAAAGGGAACCGTGAGGCCATCGGACATGCCGATGACCACGTCGCGCACGGTTGCGCTGGATTGAAAGTGTTTCTCTTCATGGGAGTGCAGCGCGTTTGTGTCGTGTGTGTGCATGCAAAAGCCGTCCTAGGGCGCAGTGTATCGCACCACTTGTGGATTCTGAAAGCATAAATATTTTCCATCCCGCGCGTCTTGCCGCAATGCCATTGCGTCTAGACTTGCAGCAAGGTTTAGGAGGGATCAATCATGTCGCACAAGAAAATTTGGATGTTTCCCTGCGCTTTGGCGCTAGCGTTTTTGGTAGCAGCAGGCACGCAGGCGCAGAGCGGAATGCCCGGTGGGCCGATGCGTGGAGGCATGGGAATGCCCGGCATGGGCCACATACATGGCACCGTGACCGCCGTGCAGGGCAACACCATCACCATTCAGACGGAAGAGGGCGCAACCTACACCGTGCAGTGCAGCGACACGACACATCTGATGCAGAAGCGGCAGCCCATCCAGATTTCCGACGTGCATGTGGGCGACATGGTGATGGCAGGCGGCGCTCTGGATGACAGCACGCACACGCTGCACGCAATGTTTGTCGGCGACATGGACGCAGCCACGGTGCAAAAGATGCGCGCCAATCTGGGCAAGACTTGGATTGCGGGCAAGGTGACAAAGATCGACATGGATGCGCTGCAAGTGACCCTGGACCGCATCGATCACACCACGCAGACCATCACCGTCAACGATTCCACTTCGTTTCGTAAAAATCACCAGAGCGTAACGCTGCGCGATCTGCACGTCGGCGACTTTGTGCGCGGCAAAGGCAGCGTGCAGGGCGGAACTTTCATTCCAGTCAAGCTGAATATCCTGGATGCACAAGGCATGCACCACGGAATGCACGGCATGCTGGCCGCGCCGCCGTCAGAAGCACCGACACCCGCGCCCCAAAGCGCGCCTGCGTCCCTGCCCAATCCGCAACCATAACGGGAGCAATACGCGCACGCGCTGCGCAACTAGAATGGGATCGACAAACTCATAAAGGAACCCAATGCACGCTGTTCGCGCCATTGCTGCTCTTGTTGTGTCTGGATGTGCCAGCTTAGTTTGGGCGCAAGCAACCGTGCCGCCAAGCCCCGCGAACGCGCAGTCCACGTCGCCGCCACTGGTGGATGCACCCCTGCCTGCTGTGGGAGGCCTGCTGCGCGGCGTGGTGAAGGCGGGCAACACACCCCTGCCCGGCGTTATGGTGACGGCAGAGAATACCCTGACCGGTGCCGCCTACGCTACAGTGTCCAATCTGCACGGCCAATACGCGATGGGAATCCCACGCAATGGACGCTACGTGGTGCGTGCAGAACTGGCAGGCTTTGCAACTGCTACGACGGAGGTATTGCTGAACGCCGCGCACCCCCAGCCGCCCATCGCGCTGAATATGCAGCTGGCCTCACGCGCCAACACAACCCAGACAGACAGCGATGCGGAGCCACAAACGAATGCAATGAATTTGCAAGCACTGCGCAACTTGGCACAATCCTCCGGCGCAGGCGCTGGCGGATTGCAGTTGAGCGATCCGAGTCAAAACTCGGACATCTCGACAGAATCAGTCGCCGTAAATGGGCAGATGGGCACGGTGAATCCCTTTGCCAGCATCGATCAGAACCAGTTGCAAGAGCGCATGGAAGACATGCAGGCGCAACGCTCGCTCTCCCAAATTCCGGGCCAGCGCGGAGGCGGCTATCACTATCACGGTCCACCCAGCAGCATCTTTCGGCACTTCAATCCCACACAACCCCACGGCTCGGTCTATTATTCCGGCGGAAATTCTGCCCTCGATGCACTGCCGTTTTCTGTCACGGGTGCGCCCGTGGTGCAACCAGCTTACAACACCAACAATGCGGGCTTTGTCTTTGTAGGGCCGCCGCAGATCCCCGGACTATTGAAGCCCAGCACAGCCAACTTTATGTTTCTTGGCTTGTTCATCACGCGCAACTCCAGCCCGTTTAATCAATATGCAACCGTGCCCACGCTGGCCGAGCGCGGCGGTGACTTTTCGCAATTCACCGGCACAGGCACCAGCGTGGTTCCCATCTACGATCCAGCCACGGGACTGCAATTTTCCAACAATAAAATCCCGACCGCGCAGATCAGCGCACAAGCTCTAGCGCTGTTGCAATATATTCCCCTGCCCAACCAACCGGGCGCGCAGCAAAATTTTCAGTACTTAACCACTGCGCAAACCAACTCCACACGCGTGGGAATGCGCTTTACGCACAACTTCGGCTCCGGCGGCGGAGGCGCAGCACTGCCGCC
>JAJZMO010000006.1 GCA_021798235.1 Acidobacteriota bacterium
AAGTGGCGCATTCCCGTCAACACCATGGCCACGCCCAGCCGGTCGGCTGCGGCGATCACTTCGGCGTCGCGCACGCTGCCGCCGGGCTGCACCACGGCGGTTGCGCCCGCCTGCACGACGGTCTCCAAGCCATCGGGAAAGGGAAAAAATGCGTCGGAGGCGGCCACGCAGCCGGTCAGTGGCAACACGGCCTTCATCGCGCCAAATTTTGCGGCGTCCACGCGGCTCATCTGGCCCGCGCCAATGCCCAGCGTCTGCCCGGCGCGCGCGTAGACGATGGCATTCGACTTGACGTGCTTGCAGACCCGCCAGGCAAAGTGCAGCGCGTGCAGTTCGGCCTCGGTGGGCTGGCGCTGGGTCACGGTTTTCAAATCCTGTGCCGTCACCTTGCCGCGATCCACATCCTGCACCAGCAGGCCGCCAGAGATTTGCTTCACCATGCGCGTGGTCTGCGAGGGCGAGGCCTGCACCAAGCGCAGATTTTTCTTGGTGGCGAAGATGGCCTTGGCCTCTGCCGTGTAGCTGGGCGCGACGATGGCCTCAACGAAGAGCTTGGCAATCTCGGTAGCGGCTGCGCCATCGACCTCGCGGTCAATGCCAATCACCGCGCCAAAGGCCGAGACGGGATCGGCAGCCAGCGCCTTTTGATAGGCCTCCAGCACTGTGGCTCCCGTAGCCACGCCACACGGATTGGTGTGCTTGATGATGGCCACGGCCGGCTGGTCAAACTCATGCACCAGCTCCCAGCAGGCATCCAAATCGACCAGATTGTTGTAGCTCAATTCCTTGCCTTGGAACTGTTGCAGCCCGGCAATGCCTGCGCCGGTGCCGTCGGAGTAGAGCGCCGCGTGTTGATGCGGATTTTCGCCATAGCGCAGCGACATGGTTTGCGGGTAGGCCAGGCGCAGCGTGGTGGGCAGTGGAGCTTCAGCGGCTGCTGGAAGCTGCACTGCGGCCTCTTCTTCCAGCAATTCTGGAATCGCCTCCAGCGCATTCGCAATGCCCAGGTCGTAGGCTGCCGTCAGCGCAAAGGCCTGCTTGGCCAGCCGCCAGCGCGTGGCCCGGCACAGTTGGCCTTGGTTCGCTTGCAACTCTTCGGTTAGCGCGGCGTAGTCGGCCACGTTCGTCACCACGGCGACATCTTCAAAATTCTTCGCAGCCGAGCGCACCATCGACGGCCCGCCAATGTCGATGTTCTCAATCAATTCGCCAAAGTGGACGCCGGGCTTGTTCAGCGTGGCCGAGAAGGCGTACAGATTCACCACCACCATGTCGATGGGCAGAATGCCGTGCGCAGCCACGGCCTGCTGGTGCTCGGCCTTGGAGCGGATATGCAGAATGCCGCCGTGAACTTTGGGATGCAGCGTCTTGACGCGGCCATCGAGCATCTCGGGAAATCCGGTCAGCTCGGAGATGTCTTTGACTTGCAGGCCCGCAGCGCGCAGCGCCTGCGCCGTGCCGCCGGTGGAAACCAGCTCGGCCCCCAAGCCATGCAGCACGCGGGCAAAGTCCACAATGCCGCTTTTATCCGTCACGCTGAGCAGCACGCGGCGCACCGATTTCCAACCCTTCACAGGCAACTCCTCAAAGTAAAAAAATAAATCCAGAAAATCTAATTCTAATGCACAAAATCTTGCAGACACGTCGAAATACATGGTAGGCTGGGCGCAGGGCGGTGGTTCCTGCCGCTTTTGGAGAACCAAAAAACATTATGAACATTGCAACTGCGCTAGAACCTCCGAGTACTTGGAGTTCCGTCCTGCGCTGTGATGTGCGTTCCGGGTCAGTTCTGCAGTAACTGATGAACCGCCTCGCTCCTTTCACAGTGCGCAACTGTGAAAGGAGCGAGTGAGAATCCGCTACCCTCGTTGCGGTCTCCCACCCCCTCCTCAATTAACACAATTCAAGTACCACGCGATCGTGCTCTGGTCTTGTGCACCGCCTTGTTTTGCAAGGTGCCCTGTGGCTATGAGCGTTTGAAAAGCGCGCGTCTTGAAAAGGAGGAACCATGATCCGCGCCTTCGTTTGCCCCGCTGTCCCTGGACGCAGCTTTGCAGGACGTGCCCGCTTGGAGTGCTTCTGGATTGAAACCGGAAACACGCAGCAACCGCTCCAGTGTGTTTGGAACGCCGTGCATGAATCCGCTTCAAGTGGGTCCGGGCAAGAATCCAGCAGTCAACCCGTGGAGTATTCCCGATGCGCGTGATGAGTGGTACGCAGAACGACAAAGGCGTCGTAGTCCGGCGCTCCTGGCAAAAAAATCTTTTGACGTTTTCGATGGTTTTTGGCCCCGGTCTCATTGTCATGGAAGCCGACAACGATGCCGGAGCTGTTTCCACCTATGTGCAGGCTGGTGCGCAATACGGCCTACACCTGCTTTGGATTCTGCTCGTGCTCTTGCCCATCTGTTATTTTGTGCAGGAGATGGTCGCCCGGCTCGGCATTGCCACGGGCAAAGGGCACGCGGCCATGATCTATGAGCGATTCGGCAAATGGTGGGGCAGGTTTTCTCTCTTTGATTTATTGGCCGTCAATTTTTTGACGCTCATCACAGAGTTTGCCGCCATATCTTTGGCGCTCAGCGTGCTGGGTATCTCGCCGTTTTTGTCTGTTCCTGTTGCCGCCATCGGCCTCATCGTAATGGTCATCAGCGGTAGTTATCTGCGTTGGGAGCGAACCGTCATTGCGCTCTGTCTTCTGGACATTGTCTGGTTTATCTTGGCGGCCAAAGTCCATCCCAACTGGGCTGCTGCCGCGCGCAGCACACTGGTTCCGGGCCTGCCACCAGGGAAAATCACCAGCAGTCTGATTTTTCTGATTATCGCAATCGTCGGTACCACCATTGCGCCCTGGCAGCTTTTCTTTCAGCAGAGTTGTGTTGCAGAAAAACGGCTTCGCTTTGCCGACTTAAAATGGGCGCGATTGGATACGCTGATCGGCGCTACCTTCACCGTCCTCGTTGCCGGAGCCATGATGCTGGTTGGCGATTTTGGCTATCGGCACGGCATCCCCTTTACCGATCCAGCTCAACTTGCCAGCGCGATGGCTCCTCTAGCCGGGGAATTGGTTCGCAAAGGCCTGCTGCTGCTGATGGTCAATGCCGCCGTTCTCGGCACCACTGCCATCTCTTTGGCCAGTGCTTGGGCGTACGGAGAAGTGCAGGGATGGGAACACTCCTTGCACAAAAAAATCTGGGAGGCTCCCGGATTTTATGCCGTGTACATCGGTTGTGTCGGGGCGGCGGCTGGCATCGTTCTCATCCCGAGAGTTCCACTGCAACTGGTCATTGTTAGCGTGCAGGTTTTTGCAGGAATCATGCTGCCCTCGGCCATTATTTTTTTGCAGCTACTGCTCAATGATCGTGAATTGCTGGGTGAGCGCTGGGTCAATCGTCCGTGGAACAACTGGATCAACTGGACGATTATCGTGGTGCTTTTTGCCCTATCGCTGTTGCTGGCCGCACAAGTCATGCTGCCAAAACTCTTCAACTAAAACTTTCCAACGAACCGGAGGTTCCCCATGGCCACGATGCAACCGTCTTACGAAGTTCAATCCTTTCGCGTGATTCATCCACTGCAGGATGCAATCGAGAAAAAATGCAGTAGCCAAGGGCTGGGACCTATGGCGATTACTCGGCCTGTGCGGGTCTCGCTGATGCTCTTGCGCGGCTACTTGATCGCAATGACGCTGCTGCTGGGCTTCTACATCTTTGGCGTGCTGCGATAGCGGAGCGCTGGGGGTTCCGATGGAGGCGATGGTGCCGACGCGGCATGTTGTCATTCTGGGTCGCTCTGCGTAGCTTGGAGACATGAGCACCCTAGGGCAGAACGGAGCGCACGAGGGCCTGCGCCGTGGCTCCGCGCGCCCGATCGAAGTGGAGCTACGAGCAGACTAGGACTGACGAAAAAAATTCCTTTCCTGCAATCCTTCTTTGTTACGATGGTACGTATCTTCTTTACATCCCTTTTCAATAGGTTCCTTCATGTATAAATTTTCTACTGTTGCCGATCGCCAACACTCCGGGGGATTGGATTTGCGTTGCTCCCGGCTTTTCAGCTCTATGTGCACGCGGCTTCTGTGGATGCTGGGTATTGCGGGCACCACGCTCCTTGCCGGATGCGGAGGTTCAGCCACCGGATCGCAAAATCCCCAAAGCGTTAGCGTGCAGGTTGCCAGCGGCAGCGTGATGCCAGCGGCCGTAGCCACACAGGTTGGGACAGGTGCATGGACAGCGGCTACACTCCAAAACGGGCAATTCACCATCGCCATTCCCGCGGACACGCAGAACTATGCGTATGCGTTCGTCTGCCCGGCAAGTTCGCAGGGCGTTGGCACGAGCAATGGCAATACGATAACGGAGATTAGTGAGTATATTTTTGAGCAAAGCGTAGGGGACGGCACCAGTCCTACAATCAGCACTTGCCCAAACCCAAACCCTTCCCCATCTTCTCCAGCGCCCCCATCGCCCAAGGTCAATACAGTGAGCTTGACCGTGGACGCATCAGCGATTCCCAATACGGCAGCTATTGCCACGTACAGTTCACTAAGCGCGTTTTTTTATAACCTTGGTGGATTTGATTGGCAAGATTCTCCACCTCTTTCGGGCAACAAGGGAACTTTGAACCTACAGTTGACGAGCGGAACAACCGATATTGCCGTAGTCGCATACGACCAGAACTACAATCCCTTGGCTACGTACATTCTTTACTCCCAGACCATCCCCGGGCCTATCAATGGCGGCAATCCCGTCGTATTGAGTCCAAGCGACGCAACATCCCTCGTGACCGTGAACTATCAGAATCCTCCCAGTGGCTGGACAAATCCTTTTTTGTTTGCGAGTTTTGTTACCCAAAACAACGGAGTATTCGTTCCCCTCGAGAACTATTCACTCTCAGGGGCCAGTTACTATGCGATTCCTGCCTCGCAACAGAAACCAGGAGGCCTCTATTGGATAGAGACAGGCGTATCCTATCCCGAAGCGAATTCAAATTTCATGGGAAATGTTAGCGTGGGCTTAACAAGCCAGAATCCAGTCCCGTCTGTAACGCTTCCAGCCCCGCTGCCGACCTCGGATGAAGTTGCCACAGTCGCCACATGGCCCACATTCAATATTGCGTACGCCGGCTTCTCGAATCTAGGTCTTACAGCCTCGAATTGGCAGGCCACTCTGTCATGGCAAGTGCCAGATCCCTATATCTATAGCCAGTCGCCGTCAACCTACTATTCTCTGAGTGTCATGGCGACTTCAGCGTATCTGAGTGGAGCTACAACACTCCCCGTACAGGACCTGTCGTCGATCCCAGGCTTCATAGCCCCACCCAGCACTGGGAACAGCGTGCAGTGGTCTGTATCGGTCTGGGGACAAAACGACACGAATGGATCGTCAATGCAAAGCGGCTTGGCATATGCCAATGCAGAAGTCAGTGGATCGTATACAGCGCCGTAGATTTCCCGCAGAGCATCCCCATGCTGCGCACGTGCCCGTGCTCAATACGGGGATGGAGTGCGGGGACTAGGACTCCGATTTCATGTCGGGACCTGCGGCATGTTGTCATTCTGGGCCGCTCTGCGTAGCCTAGAGACATGAGCACCCAATGGCAGAACGGAGAGCACGAGGGCCTGCGCAGTGGCGCGCCCGAGATTCTGCCGCCGGAGGGCTATGCGGCCCCGCGCGTCTACGTGCCTGCGCCGCAGGAGCCAGAGCCGGAGGATGCGCGCGGCTCGCGCCTGCTGCTGGGTTGGCGCTACGCTCCAGCCACGTACATTTTGATTGGCATCAACATCGCGGTGTATCTCGGCATGGTTTTGGGCGGGGTCTCGCCGTGGGCACCGACTGCGGAGCAGATCATGCGCTGGGGTGCCAGCCGCGGCGTCAATGAAGTTTTATTCGGTCAATGGTGGCGGCTGCTCTCGGCCACGTTTGTGCATGTCGGCATCATCCACCTGGGCACGAATATGTGGTGCTTGTGGAATCTGGGCCTGCTGGGTGAGCCGTTGCTCGGTGTTTTGGGCGTCTTCAGCGTTTACGTGCTGACTGGCGTGGCCGGCAATCTGCTCAGCTCCGCTGTTAGTCCGGGCATTGTGGGCGCGGGAGCCTCCGGCGCGGTTTTTGGCATTGCGGGGATTTTGATTTTGCTGCTGAACGGGCCGCACCTGCCCTTTCCGCGCGAGGAACTGCGCCGCCTGCGCCGCAGCGTGATCTACTTTGCACTGATCAATCTGGCCATTGGCGGCGCGACGCTGCTCTACTCCGGCGGCATCAAAATCGACAATATGGCCCACCTGGGTGGGTTCTTCTCTGGCTTGGCGCTGGGCGTGCCGCTGGCTCCAGTGCTGGGTACGGGCCGTCAGCGCTACCGGCAGCGCCAGCGCGTCGTCTTTGCGATTCTGGCGCTGATCTTGCTCCTTTTTGCCAACGCCATGGCTCACTATTGGAAGCCGCTGATGCAGGCCTGGGCCGCAGGCCATCCCGGCGATCTATAGCAGCGCATTCACCCCATACAGCTTGGCGGTTTAAGCCGTGGCGGCAAACTTACGCACCATGGCCAGCAATAGCTTGCGGTCGCTGTCATTTAAGTTGGAGGAGTAGCGCCGAATCTGGATCAAAAAGCGCAACTCTTCATCCGTTAAATCGTGCGGCTGCATCTGGTGTTGCATGGTGTCCTCGGCAAAGAAGCTGGCGAGCGACATCTCCAGTGCGTCAGCAATCTTGTGCAGCGTGTCCAGCGAGGGCACCGTGTGGCCATTTTCCACACGCGACAAGTAACAGCGCAACAGCCCGGTGCGCTTTTCAATGTCGCCCTGCGACAGGCCTTTTTGTAACCGATGGCCGCGAATGACGCTGCCAATTTTCAGCGGACTGATGCTCATGGTTTGTGTCTCCAAGGTAGAAAAGTGGTGCAAAGGAAATCCAGGTATTTCTTGTACTGCTCTGTCATTACTGATGTAGTAAACACGTCTTTTGCAGTCTTGGCAAGGGGAATTTTTCCGCAGGATGCTAGAAATATACCCCTGTATATTCGCTATTTTTTCAATGTTTTGTTAAAAAATGTCTGCATGCGGCGGTCGGCATCGGCGGTGTCTTGTGGGCGGTAGCCGGCCTTGTTGTTGGGGTTCTCGAAGGCGTGGCCCACGTCGGCGTATTCCTTTAGATTGACCGGATGGCCCAGGGCCTGCATCTCCTTGGCGAAGGCCTGCACATCGTCGGGCGTGATGCCGCGATCCTGAGCGCCGAAGTTTCCCAGCACTTGCGCGTGAATCTTCTGCAACTGTGCGGGGTTGGTATCCAGCGCTCCATAGTTGATGGCCACGGCGCGCAGGGTTGGCTCCGCAATCGCCAGTTGCAGCGCGAAGCCGCCACCCATGCACCAGCCGACGGCCCCAATGCGATGGGGCAGAACATCCTTGCGTGTTTTTAGATACGCGACTGCGGATGTCAGATAGCCGACGCCGCGATCCTGGGGCAGGCCGCGCATCAGTTCGTGGGCCATCTCCGGGTCGCTGGTCGACTGGCCACGATAGAGATCGACGGCCAGGGTTATGTAGCCCTGCTGAGCCAAGTCGGCAGCCTGCTGCTGCACCCAGTCGGTCAAACCCCACCACTCATGGACGACGACAATCGCCGGAAACGGCCCCGCGCCTGCGGGCTTGTAGAGAATGCCGCGCACCGACTCCCCTTGGCTGGGGAAGTGAACCGTCGCTGCAGGCGGCAGCGTGGCGGCATGGGCCTGAGCTGCGCCGACTGTGAGCAGCGATGCGCACAAGAACAGCGCGATGGAGAAATATGAAATCGGGGTCCATGGATTGTGGCTGCGAGGATTCAGGGGCATCGGCAATCTCTCCTTGGGGCACGCGGATGGTGCGGCGGGCGTGCGCAGCCATTTTCGCACAGCCTTAGAGAGACTCTGAACCCGTGCTGAGCGTTCCCTCAGCGGCTAAAGCCGCACTGCGAGGCTTGTACCTATGGACGGGCTGAAGCCCGTCCCCTTCAAAACACAGACGAGTTCAGAGATACCCCTTAGCCCATGTACATGCCGCCGTTGACGTCGAGTACGTGGCCGGTGATGTAGCCTGCCTGTTCTGAGGCCAAGAACGCGACGGCGTGGGCGATCTCCTCTGGCGAGCCAGCGCGGCCCAGCGGCACCTGCGTCAACATGGCGGCGCGCTGCTGCTCGTTCAGCACCTCGGTCATCGGCGTTTCGATGTAGCCCGGCGCGACGGCATTCACCGTAATCGAGCGCGAGGCCAATTCGCGCGCCATGGATTTCGTCAGCCCGATCAGCCCCGCCTTGCTGGCCGCGTAGTTGGCCTGCCCGGCCTGCCCGGTTTCGCCCACCACGCTGGTCAGGTTCACGATGCGTCCCCAGCGGGCTTTGAGCATGGCGGGCATCAAGGCCTGCGTTAGCAGAAAGGCTCCGGTCAGATTGGTGGAGAGCACGGCATCCCAGTCGGCGCGCTTCATGCGCAGCATCAGCCCATCGCGCGTAATGCCGGCGTTGTTGACCAGAATTTCCACCTTGCCGTACTGCGCCAGCACCGCTTTGGCGCAGGCCAGGATGGATTCCTCGCTGGCAATGTCCAGCGCGAAGACGGAGGCTGCGCCACCAGCGGCGGTGATCTCAGCCTGCACGGCGGCCAACTTCTCTGTGTTGCGCGCGGCCAAGGCCACCTGTGCGCCGGTACGCGCCAGGGCCAGTGCGCAGGCCCGGCCAATTCCCTGTGAAGCTCCCGTTACCAGCGCCACGCGCCCCTGCAAACCTGTCATGCGAAGACTCTCCCGTGCATTGAAAATGAATGGTTCGGCAAAGGGAAATTATAGATGCAGCGTTATGGGGTGTGCTGGGGAGTGCTTTGCGTCGGAGCTGGTGGGGTGGTCGGTGCCAGGGAAGAGTGCTTCTGCTTTTTATGGGAGAAGTGGTTCACGATGTCCGGCCAGAACTCCACCACAATGGCTCCCATAGCGCCCTC